>JAGGWH010000146.1 GCA_021157585.1 Bacteroidales bacterium
AAATCCAAATCGAGAAAATAGTTATTTGATTTTCCATTCAAATAAGAATTAGAAACTTGCAAATCGAGGAATTTCCAAGTATAAGTAGCATTTAAAGCAAGTGTATTTTTTTGTGCTAGTCCTTCGTAGGTTGTGTCTCCAACAAAATTGCGGCGAGCGTAATATGAGTTAAGCACGAGATTTGGGAGAAGGTTTTTTTGATAACCAAGTTGAATTTCTGTTTCGTAGGTGTTTTTATTTGCACGATGGTAGTTGGTATAATTTAATGATGCCGTAAGCCCTGTTTCATGATAAAAATAAATATCCGTTAGAAGTGCTGGAATGCGGTCGTATTCGTAGTTTTTTGTTTTCATATTGTTGCTTGTATAACTTATACTAAACATCAATAGATTTTCTATTTCAGGATTTTGGAGCGAATCAGACTTAGGGATTTCTTGAGCAAAGCCTTGCGCTAGAATTAGAAGGAGTAGAAGAGTAGTGTAGATTTTAGGCATTGCCATTTAATGAGATATTTTAGTTTATCTTCTTCTAATTGGTCGTCTGGATATTTTTGATCTGCGAATAGCTTTCTTGATTTGCTGCTTACGAGCCATAGTGGCCTTTTTTGTTGCTAATTTTAGTGTTGTTTTATTTTTTGTTAAAGATGGAACTGTTTTAACAGTAGTTTGTGGTTTTTTTGGTGCAGTTGTTTTTTTCTGTGTTTGCGCATTTAGATTTTTAAATCCAAATAAGCTGAGAAATAAAACAAAACCGATAATTTTAGTAAACTGCATAAATTTGTAATTAAACAAAGATAATAAAAAGAGTGAAGCTACACCAAAGATGTAGCCTCACAATAAAATATAAGAGAATTACTCGTCGGTTAAGATACGTGTGCCTAACTCAATAATTTCAGTTACGCCATCAATTGTAACTTCAGCCAAGTTGTCGCAAGTTCCATCTCCATAGTTAATCAATATTTCAGTTCCGTCAGCTTTATTAATTTTTACGATTCCCGCAACGTAAAAACGGAAACAGCCTTCTTGGTATATTCTTATGAGTGGTTCAATAATTTCAGAAGAGAAAGCTATTCCGTCAGAAGTTACACCATTAGAAAATCCTGTAACTTCAACACGGTTATCAGCAAATCCCCATGTGTCAGCACCTTCTGATATTAAACGATTTCTTTCAGATTGCCAAGTAATGGTACCTGAGCCATCGGCTAAAATTATTGAACCGTCAGTTATAAATGTGCTACTGTATGTTCCGTCTTCATTAAATGAACCTGTATAAGTTTTAGTTCCTGTTAGTTGGTTGTCATCTACAAAATAGTTGTCAAAGGTATAAGTAGCTGTTACTTCGCTCCAAAAGTAAAATCCTGTACGTTCAATAATAATTTTACCACGACGTAATTTCCCATCAGCACCTTCACAGTTTTCTTCACCAAAATCGATAGTTATGACACGAGAGTCTTCGTTATACTCACGGGTAATGGTTGTACATTCTGATAGACGGTAGCCGGCAGAGATTTCTGTAGATTTTGTGTTGTCAGCAGCTTCAGCCTCTTCGCCAATCTCAATTACTTCATCGAAAAGGGCTGTAGCAAGAGCTTCATCTTGAACTTGTGCCAAGGCTTCTTCTGCTGTTAAATCAAGTGTTTCATCTGTTTTTTCACAAGATGCAAGGAAGGCTAAAGAGAGAGTCATCGTAAGAATGATGAGGAAGTTTAAGTTTAGTTTTTTGTTGTTTTTTGTTTTCATTTATCAAAAGTTTTAGTTATTGATTATTTAATTATTTTCATAGTAGCTAATCCAAATAACATATCTGTTTGAATTAGTTTGCTGATGCAATACTAAATAATGAAAATGAAGCGAAAATGAAGAATGTATTTTTTTTGTTTTTAATAGAGCTATTTAATACTGAATAGCTGTTCTTGGGTTCTGTAGTAAGTTCCCGATTCTAGTTTGTTTACATCTGATCCGAAATATAGTCCAAGAGCTTCGTCATAATTTGTATAGGGATAATAATCTATTAATTTCACCTTACCTTCGTCAAGTCTCATAAATATCTCTAAGAGGTTATTCGCTCCTGAAATATCATCAAATAATTCTGTAGGAATTTCCGGTAAATAAATATTGTCGGTTTTAGGACTACGTATCATCCACTTAAATCCTGTTGTTTCAAAGCTTATTTCTGCAATACTGTATTCCGTATTAACAGATTCTATAATAGGAAATTGTCCGTATAAAGTTGTGATTTTTAAATCGGCATCAAGTAAATTAATATCCTCATTTAGTGTTGGAGAATAATACCAGTTTGTAAATGTTTGATTGTCTTTTTCGTATTGAAAATTTTGTACATAATGACTCAGGTAACGTTCGAAGGTAGGAGTAAATATATTGAATGTTGAAGAAGAGAAAACGCTAAAATTATCCAAATTAAAAATTTCCACTGGCTTACCATATAAAATAGTATTATCCCAAGCTTGAATACTAGCATGTTTTATTTCTGCCAAATTTATATTTTTATCGAAAGTATACTTTATCATATTGCTATTTAGGGTGGTAAAATCTATGGTATAATTTGTTTCGGTAGGGATACGTTCTATTTTATATGATGCATTATCTCCATTTTGAAAACAAGCATAAAATAGCTCAATAGCCTCAAAAGTTTCGCCTCCCAAATCTGCAGTTGTTGCAGGTGTTTCAAATGTGCTTAAAGTAAATGCTTGGATTTGTGATTTTGCAGTACGACTTACAATATCGAAATCGGGAATATTACTAAAACTGAGATTTACAGTAGAATTTGTGGTTTCGGTTTGTTTTAGGTTATTATCAGTAATTCTAATTGTTTTTCCAAAAGGAACATCATAAAAGCTTTTTATGCTTAACTCTCCATCTGTTGTTTCGTTTAGTAATATAAAATGAAGGTTTACAGCACCGCTAATGATATCTTCGCCTCTAAGAATTTCTTGATAAAATGAACCTGAAAGCTCTATCTTTTGCGGTATCGATTCAGGGTTTTCAAGGATTAAAATATATTTCGCTTCTGGTCTCAGGTTTACGTCAACATATAAATTAAAAAGCAGATCATCAGGATTGTATAGTTTTGATTTATTGCAGGAACTGCTTAATATTAGTAAGAGTAGTAATAGAATATAGATTGTTTTATTTTTCATGGGATGCTAACTGTTGTAAAATCTATTGTACGTAAAAACGTAAATAAAGTTAATGTTTTTTGTTTTTAACAATAATTTTATAAAATATAATCCTCCTACATTTGGTACTTTGAAAAAACTATTACCTTTGCAGTATTATTTGTGGAAAGATTTGATTTGCTTGCAACCACTGAAAAAAATGCTAAAACAATGCATTCTCTGCTGTTCTAGCCAATCAAATCAATTTATTTTTTTTAAAAAACATGCCGATGAGCTATTTATTTACATCAGAATCTGTTTCTGAAGGACATCCCGATAAAGTATCTGATCAAATTTCAGATGCGCTACTTGATAATTTTCTTGCTTTCGATCCAACTTCTAAAGTTGCAATTGAAACTTTAGTTACAACAGGTCAGGTGGTATTGGCAGGAGAAGTAAAGTCAAAAACCTATGTTGATGTGCAAAATATTGCACGTAAAGTGATTAATAAAATTGGTTATACCAAAAGTGAATATATGTTTGATGGAAACTCTTGCGGAGTTTTATCGGCTATTCATGAGCAAAGCGATGATATAAATCGTGGAGTAGATAAAGAGGATAAAGAAGATCAAGGAGCCGGAGATCAGGGAATGATGTTTGGTTATGCTTCTCGTGAAACTGAAAGTTATATGCCATTGTCTCTTGAGCTGTCTCATCTTTTATTGATGGAATTAGCTGCTATTCGTCGTGAAGAAAAGCAAATGACTTATTTACGTCCCGATTCAAAATCACAGGTAACCATAGAATATTCAGATGACCATATCCCACAACGTATTGATACAATCGTAGTTTCTACGCAGCACGATGAATTTAATACTGATGATGTGGCGATGGTTAATAAGATTAAGGAAGATGTGAAGACTATTTTGATTCCACGCGTAGTGAGTAAACTTCCAAAAAATCTTCAAGCCTTATTTAATGATGAAATTATATATCATGTAAATCCTACCGGGAAATTTGTAATCGGAGGTCCTCATGGTGATACCGGATTAACGGGTCGTAAAATTATTGTAGATACTTATGGAGGAAAAGGGGCTCACGGTGGTGGTGCTTTCTCGGGAAAAGATCCGTCTAAAGTCGACCGTTCTGCTGCTTATGCTGCTCGACATATTGCTAAAAATATGGTAGCTGCCGGTGTTGCAGACGAGATGTTGGTGCAATTATCGTATGCTATTGGAGTTGCCGAACCTGTTGGCGTTTTTGTGGATACTCACGGAAAGTCTAAAGTTTCTTTAAGTGATAGTGAGATTGCTGAAAAAGTAAAGAGTATATTCGATTTACGTCCTGCTTCTATAGAGAAGAGACTGAAACTTCGTAATCCAATTTATTCAGAAACAGCTGCTTATGGTCATATGGGTCGAACTCCAAAGGTAATTACTAAAGTTTTTGATTCTCATTATTCCGGAAAAGTGGAAATAGAAGTGGAGTTATTTACTTGGGAAAAGCTTGATTATATTGATAAAATTAAGACGGTTTTTAGTTTGTAATAAGTCCGTTAGAAAAAATACAAAAGCCCAATCCGTTATTTAACAGATTGGGCTTTTTTGAATCAAGTTTTTCTTAATTCGTTTTACCGGGATAAACTTTTAAAGCTTCTTCCAAAACTTTCATCGAAGCGGCTAAATCTGTTGTATTTAAAACATACGAAATACGAACTTCGTCTTTGCCTGATCCTTCAGTAGAATAAAAGCCACTTGCCGGAGCCATCATTACAGTTTGTTGTTCATAATTGTAGTCTTCGAGCAACCATCTGCAAAACTTATCGGAATCATCAATAGGTAAACGAGCTACAACATAAAATGCTCCTTTAGGATTTGGGCAAAATGCTCCGGGAATTTTATTAATCATTTCCACAACAATGTTGCGTCTATTTAAATATTCATTTAAAACTTCGTCAAAATATTCTTGTGGAGTTTCAAGAGCTGCTTCACTGGCAATCTGACCAAAAGATGGAGGGCTTAATCTCGCTTGTGCAAATTTCATCGCGGTAGCCATTACTTCTTTATTCTTAGAAATTACACAGCCAATACGGAAGCCGCAAGCGCTATAACGTTTTGAAACAGAATCGATTAATATACTGTGTTGCTCTAATCCTTTGAGGTTCATTACAGAATGATGTGTGTTGCCATCATAAACAAATTCTCTATAAACTTCATCGGCAATAAGGTATAAGTCATGTTTTAAAGCAATTTCTTTTAAGGTGTTTAATTCTTCTTGGCTATACAAATATCCCGTTGGATTATTGGGATTACACACCATTATTGCTTTTGTTTTTTCGTTTACGGCTTTTTCAAACTCAGCGATAGGAGGTAAGGCAAAACTTCCTTCAATATCGCTTTTAATGGGGCGGACACTTACTCCTGAATTAATAGCAAATCCATTATAATTAGCATAAAATGGCTCTGGAATAATAATCTCATCACCCGGATCCATAATGCTTTGGATTGCAAACAGTATTGCTTCTGATGCACCTGTTGTAACAATAATCTCATCGGCAGTAATGTTGATATTTTTTGTTTCGTAATACTTAGCCAATTTTTCGCGATAGCCTATATGTCCGGCAGAATGACTGTATTCTACCACTTTTTTGTCAAAATTACGAATAGCATCTAAAGCAACTTTTGGTGTTTTAATATCGGGTTGCCCAATATTGAGGTGATACACTTTTACGCCTCGTTTTTTTGCTGCTTCTGCATAAGGAACCAACTTACGAATAGGAGATTCCGGCATTTTCTTTCCTTTGGTTGATATTGAAGGCATGTCTTTAGTTTTAAAAAAATCCCGATGAATATTCATCGGGACAAAGGTCTGAAATTTTTTGTTTGAATTATAAAAACTTAAGCATATTATTGTTGATATACGCTATTAGTTTGTTTTACTGCTTGCCTTTGCAACAACTTCACCTTGAATCCGAACCACTACCATAGGTTTTTTTGCATTGGAGAATATACTAATTGTTTTATTAAAACGTCCGATTCTACGAGTGTCGTATTTTACTTTAATAGTGTCTTGTTGTTGACTTAATAAGGGCTCACGTGACCATTCAGGAATAGTGCAACCACAAGAAGAGCGTACTTTTGAAAAAATCAGAGGTTCTTTTCCGATATTTTTATAAATGAAATTATGAGTTCCATCAGAATTTTGTTCAATAGTACCATAATCATAAAGTGTTTCTTCTAAAGAGATGATCGGTGCATCCGGGTTTTTAGCTGCAGTAGTAGTTGTTTGTGCAAAAAGAGAAGCGCTGCCAATTAGTGTAACGATAAGAATAAATAATACTTTTTTCATGATAAACAAATTAATTTTATATTGTTAATGTACTCACAAATGTAACTTTTTAATTTAGAAAAACAAAAGTGTTTTCGGATAATATCTAAGATAATTTACATGCGTTCAGGTACATTTATACCAAGTAAGATCATAGCTCTTTTAATATTTTCCGATACAAATAGTGAAAGTAATATTCTAAATTGTTTCTTTGTTTTGTCTTCTTCTTTTAAAATAGGTATTTCTTGATAAAACTTATTGTATGTTTTTACTAAATCGAAAATATAATTACTTATTAAAGCAGGGCTGTATTGCTCTCCTGCCTGTTTTATAATTGATGGGTAGTTATATAAATGCTTAAGTACATTTTTTTCTTTTTCATTGAGTATTGTTGGCCACGAACTTGAATTCTTGGCTTCTCCGGCTTTTCGTAAAATCGATTTGATTCGAGCATAAGTATATTGTATAAATGGACCGGTATTACCGTTAAAATCAATCGATTCTTCGGGGTTGAACATCATTTGTTTTTTAGGATCTACTTTTAGAATAAAGTATTTTAAAGCTCCGAGGCTAACAGTTTGGTATAACTCCTGTAATTCTTCTTTGGAAAAACCAGATGTTTTTCCAAGTTCTTCGGTAGTGGCTTTAGCTGTTTCGTACATTTCTTGCATAAGCTCATCGGCATCTACTACCGTACCTTCGCGCGATTTCATTTTGCCGTGAGGGAGTTCTACCATACCATATGATAGATGTTCAATACTGCTATACCAAGGTTTTCCTAAATTTTTTAAAACACGTTTCAAAACATCGAAATGATAATTTTGTTCATTACCAACAACGTAAATCATTTTATTGGCATTATATTCATCGTGACGTAGTTGTGCTGTTCCTAAGTCCTGAGTCATATACACCGAAGTCCCATCAGCACGAAGCAAAAGTTTTTCATCTAAGCCTTCATTGCTTAAATCGCACCAAATGGAGCCGTTTTCTTTTTTAAATAAAATACCTTTTTCAAGACCATCCAAGACCAACTCTTTTCCTAATAAATAAGTCTCAGATTCATAATATGTTTTATCAAAATCGATACCCATATTTTTATATGTAATATCAAAACCATCATAAACCCAAGCATTCATCTTTTTCCAAAGTGCTCTGATTTCAGCATCGTTTTCTTCCCATTTAAGGAGCATTTCTTGTGCCTCTTTAAGTAGTGGGGCTTCTTTTTCGGCTATCTCTTTTTCTACACCTTTAGACTCGAGTTCCGCAATCTCTTCTTTGTATTTTTTATCGAATAAAACATAAAAATTGCCTACCAGTTTATCGCCTTTGGCATTTGCTAATTCAGGAGTAATAGAATTGCCCCATTTTTGCCAAGCTAACATCGATTTACAGATATGAATACCTCTATCGTTTACTAAATTTACTTTAATAACATTCTTGCCGTTTGCTTTTAATATTTCTGATACGGAAAAGCCTAAGAGGTTATTTCTGATATGACCTAAATGTAGAGGTTTGTTTGTATTGGGTGAGGAATACTCAACAATAACTTTGTCGTTTGTATTAATTTCTTTATGCCCAAAATTTTTATTTTCGAAATTTTCTTTGAAAAAGTCAATATAAATATCATCGGATATAATAAGATTTAAAAAGCCTTTAATTACTTCAATATCAGCAATAAAACTTTCGTTTTCTTTTAGAAAATTACCTATCTCTTGAGCTGTTTCTTCGGGTTTCTTTTTTGAAAGACCACCAAAACCAAATACAACTATAGTATAATCACCCTTTTGGTCTTTACGAGTTTGCTGTATAGGTATTTTATTTGCTTCGATACGAGTTCCGTATAACTTTTCAATAGCATTTTGTGCTGCTAATATAATTCTGCTTTCAAGATTCATTATTTGTATTTTGGGCTGCAAAGATACACATTTAAGTATTTTTTAACGTATTGTAAGAATTGATTTTATCCAAAGAAATCTGCTTTAAAATTAAGCAGGTATAATTTTTTGGTGGCGCGTGTAAGTGCTGTATATAACCAGCGACCATATTCTGTATTAACCATTTCATCGGTTATATAGCCTTGTTCTACAAACACAACGTCCCATTGTCCGCCTTGGGTTTTGTGGCAAGTCATAGCATTGGCAAATTTTACTTGTAAAGCATTGAAAAATGGATTGGATTTTGTTGCGTTTATGCGGGCAGCCCGACTTTTTAAATGGGAATAGTCTTCCATAACGCTCTGAAATAGTTTGTTATTTTCCTCATAAGTTAAAGCAGGTCCTTCGCTCATAATGGTATCGAGTAGGAGAGTTACTTCAACTTCCGGTTCGTCGGGATAATCTACTAATCGAACACTAACTTCGGCAAATTCAAAGCCGTAAAAAGATTTATATCCTTTCAATCGTTGAATCTCAATAATATCGCCATTGGCAATAAAACCGGCTTTGCTTTCTTCAGATAACCAATGGTAGTTGTTTTTTACTACCATCATTAAATCACCTGCCTGAATAGTTCCTTCTCTAAATAGTATTCTATTTCTAATTTCTCGATTAAAAATGTTTGCTCTTTTATTGGAGCGAGTTATTATTACAACATTTTCTTCTCCATGTTGACTATATTCCTCGTTTAGTGCATCTTCCAAATTTTCGCCTGTAAGAGAGATAATATCTTTAAAATTTGATAAATTAAAAAATGGAGGTAAGAAATTATTCTTTCTAATCTGATTTCGGATTTGCGTTGCGTTTTCTAAAATACCGGAATCGTGTTTTTGTCTTACTACTTCGGTTAATTCTGTTTGATATGTTTTTAGGTTAAAGAAATGTTGTAATTCTTCTAAATCTAAAGCAGGACTGAGCTCTAATCCTACCGGTGGAAGCTGAGCCGTATCGCCAATTAACATTAAATAGCAATGCTGTTTATTGTAAATAAATTGAATTAGGTCGGAGAGTAAATCCTGATTGCCAAATAGTTTCCCGTTACCGCCGGTTTGCATTCCGGGAACCATAGAAGCTTCATCGACAATAAAGAGTGTATTTCGATGTTTATTTTCTTTTAATCGGCTTATAAGCTGACCCGATTTGTTTATTTGATTGTAATAAATTTTTTTGTGAATTGTAAATGCCTGTTTGCCCGAATAGTACTGTAATACCTTTGCTGCCCTTCCGGTTGGAGCTAAAAGAACGGTTCGCATTTTTATAGTTGGCAAACTTTTTACCAAGCTACGTACGAAACTGGTTTTTCCCGTTCCTGCATAACCTTTTAAAATAAATGCTTTATTATAGTCTTCATCGTTTAAAAAACGACTAAAAGATTTGATTAAATTCTCTTGATCCGCAGTAGGTTCGTGAGGAAAATATTTTGTAAGAATACGATTTACTAAGTTTAAATTCATGTTTTTGTTAAAAGGGATATCCAATACCAAAGTTCCAAAATATATCGGAGAATTTAGTTTTGTCAAAAACTATTCTTTTGCCTGACTCTCTTGCAGGATCGCGAAATTTTACAGCAGCATCAAGGCGGATAATAAAAAATTCAAAATCGAATCTAAATCCTAAACCTCCATCAACGGCTAACTGATCAGTAAAGTTGTTCCACTTAAAATTACCATCGGGAAATAGTTCGTTTTCTTTCAATAGCCATATATTTCCTACATCGGCAAATAAAGCTCCATTCAAATACCAAAAGAGAGGAAAGCGGTATTCAACAGATGCTTCTAATTTTATTTCTCCCATTTTATCAAATTCATTGATACTATTTTCTGAATAGCCTCCGGGACCTAATGTTCTGTATGCCCATCCTCTCATCCCGTTGGCACCGCCAGAATAAAATCCTTTTTCAAAAGGTAGAGCTGATGAGTTTCCATAAGGAATTCCTATACCGATAATGGTTCTGTAGATAAAACCATGTTTATTTGGAAGAGCATAGAAATGTCTAAAATCTATTTCGCCACGAACATATTGTGCATGTCGAATACCAAACAAAGTGTAGTACCCTTCTGGATTGAGTTCTACATTAGACATATCATTTATTAATGAAGCCAGGTTTCCAGCTATCTCAAAACGAAAAAGTAAATAGGTGAAATTTTCCCATTTGTTAGATTTCTGTGTATTGTAAATTAAGCTGTATTTCAATGCCGCAATAAAATGATCGGTATATTGATCTTTGTAACGGATATTGGTAAGAGTATCTAAATTTGCTTGAAATTCCGGTGAAGGGAAAATTTTTATTATACTTAAATCTACCGGAAACAAACGATGTAAGGAGTGTTGTCCTAAATCCCATTCGTAACCAAAAGAGGTGTTTGCTATATGGCGTTGATAGCTAGGGCGTGTTTGAAAATTATAACTTAACTGGAAAATGCTTTTTGGAGCCAAATATTTTGAAAAACGGATTTTTTTTCCGGGAGTTAAAAAGTTTGGTGTTCGTAAACTTAAATAAAGACCATATTCCATAGTGTTAAAAAGCAGATTGTCATTAGTGGTTTCGTAGTTGCTATATGTTCTGCTTTCTAAAGCCGTTGATAAACGAAGACTAATCATTTCTCCGCCCCTAAATAAGTTGCGATTTGAATAAACTAAGTTTCCACGTAAACCTAAATCGCCCGAAGTGTTTGTAACGTCGGTTTCAATGGTATAAGATTGTGTTTTTGTTCTTGATAATCTGATGGAAACATCTAATGGAAGGGTATTAGATTTTGTTGTAATACTATCTTCAGTAAAACTGATATTAACGTATTTATAAATTGGAAAACGATTTAGCTTTTGATATGATCTTTTTAATTCTTTTACATTGAATAAGGAGTTATTTTCTAAAAAAATAGATTGACCTATAACTTTAGGTCGGATTTTTAAAGTGTTGTAATAAATAAAATAATACTTATCAAAGCTATTATCTCCTCTGTCGGAAGGAATATTTATAAGCAGTGTGTCCGGTTCATAATCAAAAATAGCTAAAGGGTCGTAGTTAGGATAAATATAAATATCTCTTATCGAATAGAGTTGATGTTCTTGTGCTTTTGTGGAATCGTTTTTTATTTTAGCAGGTATATTAATTTCAGCAATTATTGATAAGCTTTGGTTGTTGAAAGCACTATCCACACTATAATTTATATAGTTTTTGTTAAATCGATAATATCCAATAGACCGTAGATGTTCTGTAATCCTGTCTCTTTCGTCATCAAGAAGATACGAGTTGTATACTTCTCCTTCTTTAATCAGCGTTTCATTTGAAACGGAAGCTATTTTTTTTAATATGTTTGTATCAGTTGATATCCACTCAAAGTGGTTAATTGTATAAGGTTTATAAGGTTTAATTATGTATTCAACAGTAGTTTTTTTGTCTTTGGTTTTATAGTTAATATCTATTTCGGTATTGAAATAAGATAGGTTGTTTAAAAATGATTTCATTCTTTTGGCAGATTCTTCCGAAGAATACTTGTCGAGAAAAACAGGCTCGTCTCCAAAAACACGTAAAATCCACTTATTGAACCAGCCTTCTTTATCTTTAAGTGCGTAATATATTCCAACGTTATTGTAGAAAAAACCTAAAAATTTTGGTGTTGGCTGCTGTATAATATAGTCTTCTAAAGGAGCTGAGCGAATAGACTTATCGGTATAGATTATGTTATTTTTATGCAGTAGATATTCGTTATCAGCCAAATTCTTGCTTACATTACAAGCACTGAGCATTGTGAGCATTAAACCAATTAATAAGGGATATGTTTTACTTATTTTCAATGTATGTAAATGAATAGTGAAAAAATAGCCTTACGAAAATACAATTAATTAATCATTATCAGGTTTTTTTGGAATTCTTTTACGTGGTGGACGCCCTTTAGGATAAAAAGTGCTGCTTTCGTTTGATTTTCCGGAATTTAACCTTTTTTCGCGTATCTCTCTTGTGAATTTTCTTACTTCTCTTTTTGGAGTATCACTTTTGGAAGAGTTGCTTGATTTTTCATCGGAGTCATTATAAGATTTTTTAGGTTTTCTGTCGTCAGATTTTTTATACTCTCTTCT
>JAGGWH010000147.1 GCA_021157585.1 Bacteroidales bacterium
CACCTTAGCGACTTGGCGACTTCGCGAGAAAATATATTACGCAAAGACGCAGAGGCGCAGAGAAAAAAGAGAGATGGTAAAGAAGAAATAAAACACAAATAACACCTTAGCGACTTGGCGACTTCGCGAGAAAATATATTACGCAAAGACGCAGAGGCGCAGAGAAAAAAGAGAGATGGTAAAGAAGAAATAAAACACAAATAACACCTTAGCGGCTTGGCGACTTCGCGAGAAAATATATTACGCAAAGACGCAGGCAGCCACAGTTTAGTGATATGCAATAAAAGTATGCATTCGTTTTTTTCTAGTAAAACTCAATTTGACTAGTAAATGTACTATCAATTTTTGTGCTTAATTCTTTTAAACCATACTCTTCAGTTGATTGTCCTAAGCGTTGTAAAACTCCCAATGCCGTTTGCTGATCGTTAATCAGCAATTCTTTAAAAATAGGACGTTGAGAATTAATGAAATCAAGATCGGAAGTATAATAATCATATAAAGCATTAATTACAACCTTAGCTTTTTCCATTTCGCCGGCACGCATATAGCTCTCTGCATATGGTAGCATATACATATCCCAATGAATCTTATTATTTGGGAAATAATGTACATAAGTGTCTAAGGCTTGCACTGCCTTTTTGGTATATTCTTTAATCTGAGAAGCATGTTTTACAGAATCTTCCAAAGCAAGAATATCCGCACGATCTAAGAATGTTTCAGAAACTCTTAATAAGTTATTTTTTGGAATTCCTGCATTGCGATAGCTCTCGCGGTCAACACTCACATTATCTTTTTCAAGATTACCGTATTTAGCTGTATTTACTAAAAGCTCGAAAGATTTTTCAGGATTAACGCCTCCCATATTTTTAATATAGCCTTCGGCTTTATATGGTCGTAATCGATAAACAAAACCCTCAAGATGCATATATTCATCTAATCCTAAAACTTTTCTGATACTCGATGGATTAGCAAAATAAATAGGACGATCCCAATTGTTGGTAGAAATAAGATCCAATAACATCAAATCATTTTTATACAAAGCACTTCTGCCAATTCTCCAACTTAAACTATCGGGAATTTGGTCTAATTTATCTTTTGGTACTGTTCCGTTGCTAATTAGTTTTGCTTTATTAAGAGTGAGCTTAACATTATGTGTTGGTACAAAGTTTATGCTTGTTCCACTTGCCATTTGAACTTTTGACGAAGGATGATCGCTTTTAACAAAAGCTATAACATCTTTTAGTTCAGGAGTTCCTTCAATTCTATCGTAAATAGGAATTAAATCGTTTATTCCCTTATTATATTTTTCGGGAGGTAAACTTAAGGGTATTTTCTCCGAATCGTATATTTTACGACCTAATTGATGAACATACCAAGACCCCGACGAAAGCATATAGTTAACCACTCTAACGTCGGTACGGTATCCTTCTACTTCTTGAATATACCACAAAGGGAAGGTATCATTATCGCCATTAACAAATAAAATTGCATTGGGTTCGCAAGATGATAAATAGTTATATGCAAAATCTCTTGGTGTTGTTCTGCCCGATCTGTTATGGTCGTCCCAGCCTTCGCTGGCCATTATTCCGGGAACTAAAATAAGTGTAAGTAAACCAATTATTACTGTCGAAACTTTTAAGCCGAGTTTTTTATTTAAAAAGTTAATTAGCGGAAGTAAACCTAAGCCTATCCAAATAGCAAAAGCGTAGAAAGAACCGGCATAGGCATAATCCCTCTCACGTGGTTGGTAAGGTGTAAAGTTAAGATAGACGATAATTGCTATACCTGTCATAATAAATAAAAGTAGCACAACCCAGAAATCTTTATTGTTTCGGTTAAGCTGAAATATTAATCCGATAAGACCAAGAATAAATGGTAAGAAATAAAATTTATTATTGGCAACATTATTACTTTGTATAGGAAGTTTATCTTGGTTTCCCAAGCGCGCAGAATCGATAAAATTTATGCCGCTGAGCCAGTTTCCGTTACGGATATTAGGTTGTGATTCAACATCATTTTGTCGTCCTACAAAATTCCACATAAAATAGCGGAAATACATATGTCCGATTTGATATCCAAAAAAGAAACGAAGGTTATCGCCAAAAGTAGGTTTATATACAATCTTGTCGTTTCCTTCTCTATCTATGGTTTTTACGGGAATGCCTCGCGAAGTTTTGTAGTTTTCATATATCTTTATGTGTTCGGGTTTTTGGTTGCTCCACATTCGTGGAAACAATCCCGACAATTTAGGATCGAATACAGGTTCTGACCCCTCTCCCGTATCCGTCATAATGTATTTCCCCGATGCTTTATCTTGTATATAAGTTGGTGATTTATCGTTCCAAGAAGTTATATCGGCATTATAATACTGACCGTAAAGCAGTGGCCAGCTACCGTATTGTTCGCGCAATAAATAAGAGAGCATTCCGATAGCATCTTTTGGATCGTTTTCGTTGATAGGAGGATTGGCATTAGCTCTAATAACAATCATAAAAAACGAAGAATATCCGATAAGAATAAAGGTGACACTTAAAATGGCTATATGTGCTATTAATTGTTTCTTCTTATGAGTATAACGAATAGCCCAAACGATTAAAGCTATGACTATAATAAAGAAAATAAAACTTCCTGAATTAAAAGGTAATCCAATAGTGTTTACAAAAAACAGTTCAAAACTACCGGCTAATTTTATTGTCATTGGAATAATAAAATACATAATAAACGACAATACAAAAAGCGAAATCAGACCTGCCAAAACAAAGCCTTTTAAATTTGTTTTCTTAAATTTCTTAAAGTAAACAACATAGGTTATTGCCGGTATAGCCAATAAGTTAAGCAGGTGAACTCCAATGGATAAGCCCATTAAAAAAGCGATAAGAATAAGCCAGCGATAAGAATACTTACTGTCGGCTACTTCTTCCCATTTTAGAATAGCCCAAAATACAACTGCGGTGAATAAAGACGACATAGCGTATACCTCGCCTTCAACAGCAGAGAACCAAAATGAATCGGTAAAAGTATAAGCTAAAGCACCCACTATACCGCTTGCCATAATAGGATATAATGCTTGCTTACTTTCGGGATTAGGAACTAATCTTTTGGCTAAACGTGTTATCGTCCAGAAAAGAAATAAAATAGTAAAACTACTCGATAGGGCAGACATAGAATTTATCATCAGGGCAACATTTTTAGTGTTGCCAAAAGCAAACAAACTAAAAAAGCGACCCAGCAATTGAAATAGTGGAGCTCCCGGAGGATGTCCTACTTGCAGCTTATACGATGTTGCTACATATTCTCCAACATCCCACCAGCTGGCACTTGGCTCGACAGTTAAGAGATAGACTAACGATGCAATTGCAAAAATTATCCATCCAATAATATTATTTACTTTTTTATACATAGTGTATTTCTTAAATTCTTATCCTTTTTTCTTTTCGGCAATAACAAAAAAATCAAAACAACCTTCTGTTGAATCGCCTAAATAAAAATCGTTTAATTGTATATGGTTAACGGTATTTGTGTTTGTTTTGTGTAATTTGTTTCTATTAATCCTGTTTAAGATATCGTAAGGGATTTGTAAAAGCTGTCGAGGTAATCTGTATTGCAGATTAAGAATGTCGAAGCGAGTAATACGAGCAACACTTTCTTTATTTGCCTGATAATACTTCATCACCTTTTCGCTTCCAAAAATACCTTTTATATCAATCGTATCAAATACCGTTGATGTGAGATATTGTAGTTCTTTTGAAATATATTCGCGTATATGCCAAGGATTACGTGTTAATGACATTTTACGATTTGGCGTTGTTAATATTAGTTTTCCGCCCGGTTTTAAAACACGGTAAATTTCTCTAATGAAAAAATTATCGTCTTTTATATGTTCAATAACTTGAAAACTTACTACAAAATCGAAGGTGTTAGCCGCGATATTTTTGAGCGGAGGAACAGACATTTGGTGAAAATGGACTTTCTTTTTATCCTCTTTCGATAAATTATATTTTGATGGAAACTTATCAACAGCAGTATATATTTCTGCTTTTGGCGATAGATATTCTATACCATAACCTTCGCCTGAACCTATTTCCAGTATCTGACCGGATATGCGTTTGGCTGCTTCAAAATATGCAATCATATGACGCTGATGCATTACATTATCAGAAGGCAGTTTGGCAGAATGACGTTCGGCAGTTTGAATAATACTCATGAATTTTTATATCTTCAATGCCGACAAATTTAGGGATTTTATTGGGTTTATGCAGGCAAATTTTGCCGTCTAACATTTTTTAAGAATCTTATAGTAAATCTTTGAAATGAAACTGTATTTTTTTGGATGTTAGGGACACTTATGCTGATGGATAAAGAGAATCTAAAATTAACTAATTATTTTCATCCTCTTTTACCCTTTTTATTGTTTTGTGTAGAGTTGTTCTGTCAATGCCAAGATCTTTTGCGCATTTAGTGATATTGTTATCATTTTTCTTTAATATTTTTTCGAGATAATATTTTTCAACTTGACGCGCGGCTTTGTCGGCAGCTTTTTTTCGTGCTTCAATTAATTCTTCCCAAGATTTTATTTCTTTCTCCGGTTCATAATAATATAGTTCTCCCAACTTTTGTCTGTCAGGTATATTTAAAGATATTTCATTACTGTTTTGGGAAAGCACAACAGCACGCATAATGAAATTATACAATTCGCGAACATTTCCCGGCCAGTCGTATTCCATCAGTAATTGTAATGATTCTTCAGCCATATTCTTTAAAGGAACTTTTGCTTCCTGACAGGCTATTTTTTTAAAATGTTGGACAAGCAGAGGAATATCTTTTTTTCTTTCTCTTAGAGGTGGAACATCAATTCGTAATATATCGAGCCGATAATATAAGTCTTCCCTAAAAAGACCCTTTTTAACCAAAGTCTCTAGTTTTCTGTTGGTTGCAACAATTACTCTTGCATTTGTTTTTATAGGATTAATTCCTCCAACCCTATGAAATTCTTTTTCTTGAAGAACACGTAAAAGAGCTACTTGAGAGTTCTGATCTAGTTCTCCTATCTCATCAAGAAAGAGAGTTCCATCGCCTGCCAATTCAAATCGTCCCGGTTTTCTATAGTCTGCTCCGGTAAAAGCTCCTTTTTCATGTCCGAAAAGTTCACTAGATAAAAGGTCTTTTGGAATAGCAGCACAATTTACAGCTACAAAGGGTTTTTCTGATCTCTCACTGATTTGGTGAATTTGTCGGGTAACCAACTCTTTTCCTGTACCACTTTCGCCATAAATTAATAGGGTGCTATTGTTGTTTGAAAAGAGTTTTATTTGCTCATTTAATTTTTGCATTATCGGAGTTTCTCCGATTAATTTTTTATAGGGTTGTTCTATATCTTCTTTTAAAGATTCTGTTTGGAGTAATAAAAGACGATGTTCGAGTGCTTTATTAATTTGTAATTTTAATTCAGCTATTTTGGTGGTTTTAGAAATATAGTCAAAAGCACCTTTTTTTATGGCTTTAATGGCGGTATCAATGGAGCTATAGTCTGTTATCATTATTATGGGAATGTGTTTGTCTTCCATTTTAATAATATCAATTGCAGATAATCCACTTTCGCCGTCTTTAAGCATAAGATCCAGAAGCACCAAATTGGGTGAATGTTTATTTAGGAGAAATATTCCTTGTCCAACAGTGTCGGCTGAAATTGTATCAAAATCTTTCTTTAATAATAATTTTAAGTCGGATGTGTAATTCTGATCATCATCTATAATTAAAATCAATTTTTTCATAGCTCAATACTTTCTATTTTTAACCGTTCAATCAGAAAAGTCTCAAATTTAATTTTTATATCCGTTTTGTAATTCAATAGTAAATCTTGTCTTTCTGTTGGGAACACTTTCTTTTAGTGTTATTCTCCCTCCATATTTTGAAAGTGTTTCTTTACAATAAAAGAGGCCGTAGCCGGTACTGTTATTTGTTGAGTATCCATTTTCGAATATCACATTAAACTTCTCATTTGGAACTCCACAGCCATTGTCGATAATTTCAATAAAAACTCGAGGATCGCTTTTCAATAATTTTATGCTTAACTGTTTATCTTTAGTATGGCGCATTGCTTTTACAGAATTTTGTACGCAATTATCTATTATACTGGTTAGTTCCTGAGAATCTATTAAAACGTTATCTTCTTCTGATAAAAAACTAATGATATTTATTTTGATATTTTCTTTTGAGAGTGTGGGTTTAAGCTCATTAAGAAGGTTTTCTGTTATTTTTTTCGGAATACATGAATGTGATGCAAATACATCATGCTTAAGCTTAGAGAGTGCATCTCTTAGTTTAATTATGGCTAAATATATTTTGTCTTTGCTAACAGAATTTATTAGACCAAAGTCTTGATTTACAATGTGTAATATTTGATATTTATAATTTTCAAGATCACGGGTTAAGGTTTGGTTGTATTTAAGACTCTTATTCAGAGATATAATTTGATTTAAGATGGGGATTGTTAATTCGGTAAAAGTTTTTTTTCTTTCCAAAAAAGGTAAATAATATTCTTCATTGCTCATATCCTCAAGAGATAAGTTTTCGAAATAAAGCTGTAAACTATTTAAGTTGCTCAATGCCCAAGCCCCGTGAGTAAAGTTTAATAATGATTGAAATAATTCCAGCTCTTTCTCTGTTTTGCTCTTCAGATTGTGTGAACTTTTTATCAAATAGAAAAAAACAAGTGAGCCTGCTGAACTGAAAAAAATAATTCCTATAGGAATGTAATATTTTATAAATGGTTTAGATGTTGTTAGCGCACTTAAGAGGATGATAAATAGGATTGTGTTAACTGCAAGTACACTACTTGTTAAAGAAATATCCCAATTGAATCTCTTCCTGCCAATAAGGATGGTAAATAATATTATTAGAAATCCGATAAGAGCAGTAAACAGATAGGATAGGAACACTTTGTTATTTAGCAATATGTATGCATAATTATCCCAAGTATACCACCAAGATAAGGGAGCTTTCGCTTCCGTAATATGAAGGGTTTTCCCTGATGAGATGGATTTTAAGGATATTGTTCTTCCCGCTTTGAATTTTATTAGAATATCATATTTTTTTTCAGAGTTTAAACCAAAGTGTGCTATATTTTCATTTTGATAATTTAGTCCTGTAAGTTGACTACCTATTTGCCGGTATCCTACTAAATAATTAGAATCGTTTAGATGCTTATTTTCATAAATCCAAATTTTAGCTCCTAATCCTTGGCTGTTTGATTTTATTCCGCTTAACTTAATACGAAGAAAATTATTGTTATTCAAATTGTTCCTCCAAAGCACATTGCGTCCTTTTTTAAAACCGTAGATGTCTAAGTCTCCATCCTTATCAATATCGCCTATGGCTGCAAACTTGAGCTTACTATCGCTTATTCCAAGTTTTTCAGATTCATCTACAAAAATTCGGGCAGAATCATTTAAATAAATATAGTTTGTTAGTTTTCCTTCAGATGAAATACTTATAAATAGATCGATGTATCCGTTATTGTCAAAATCTCCGGAATTAATTGTTTCTCCTATTTTGCCTGTATTTAGATTATCTAAACCAATTTTCTTTGTGATATTAATAAAATTTCCATGCCCATCATTTTCTAATACCCTGATAAGCGGACTTTCGCCGAGTGAAAAAATATCTAAATCGCCATCATTATCAAAATCAAAAACTATTGCTTCTCCTTTTCTTTGCTGATGTTGTAGAATGTTAGTATTCAATTCAGATTGTCTCCAACCTCTTTCTTTAGTTTTAAAATTAATAACATTAAAATTCCAATTGCGGACTACATACATATCATCCAAACCATCGTTATTAAAATCGGCAAATATTGTTTTGGTGTTCCAACCCTTAAATAAATCTGTGTTAGAATTTTCGATAGGTTTAAATTTACCATAACCATTATTGATTAAAAATAAAATATTCCCCTTTCCGGATTGACTATAGCCAAAAACCAAGGCTAAGTCAGGATCTCCATCAGTGTCGATATCTGAAATGCATACTTGCTGTTGAGGTCTGTTTGCATATTTTTTTGGAACTTGAAATGAAAAGGAGAGTTGATATTGTTCTGCTGTTTTTGTATAAATATTTACTTCATAGTTTCCATTTTTATAATTGGAACTGATAATCTCCGGCTTTTCATCTCCATTTAAGTCAAAGGCGTAGCTGTAAAATCCATTAAATGAGAGTTGATTAAGCCCCAGGGGATCGGTAAAATTGGTAAAATAATTCCGTGTATTGTTAAGATAAAGGTAGGGATGTCGGTAGTCTGAAATATTGAATAATAATATATCCGAGAAATCATCTTTATTGAAATCTGAGAGAATAATACTTGGTATTATTTTATTATACAATTGGTTTTCATAATGAATAGAAGAAAATTGAAAACCGTTGAAAGTAAATTCAGGTCCTTCAATTCCAAATATTGAGGCGTAATTCAAAAAGAAATTTCCGGAATATTCTTGGTTGTACAGCAAGTCGAGATTTTGTGTAAGTAATAAGAATTGTCCATCGTCAAGCTCTTGATAGGATTTAATTTTATATGCAGTTGGGAATGAAAGTGTTTTTCCATCTTTAGAAAAGATGTTATAATGACCATTACTAACTAATGGCACTTCTATTGGGAATGGGGACTTATTTATATTTACACGTTCTATCTTTTTATTGAAAAGCCTGTAGATTTCTCCGTTTATGGTACGAAAGAACAAATAGTTATCAGAATATTTGATATCGGTAATAATGCTATTATTAATGTCTTTATTATTACCATTAGTATAGCTTGTAAATTTTGTTCCATCCCAAGAGTAGAGCCCTTCGCCATCTGTTCCTATCCACAAAATCCCTTCGGGATCTAATTCAGTGACATTGATATGCGACTGAATGGGTGAGGACAATCTATGGCATTGATTATTTTCGAGTTTAATAAGTAAACCAAAATTGCCTGATATGTATAATGCATCTGATATTTTTGTAAGCTGTAGGAGTGGATATGGTGCTATATAAGTGTAGTGTATAATTTTACCATTATTTATTTCGCTGATATGGGTTTCCCAACCTATATCAGTCGACAATATTATAATCCTGTCTTTTTCCACATAAATGGGAAGTATCTTTCGGATTTCAAAGCCTGAAACAAGACGCTTTATTGGGTACGAAATCCATCGATCATTTTGAAAATGAAGAATGTTTTTGTCCTTATCCATAAGCCAATAATCTGCAAGCGAATTACCCCCAATAATTTTAGAAATTTTTTTAGGAGAGCTAATTGTTCTTAGCCTTTGCTTGGCATTTACAGAAAGGGTATTTGATAGTAAGAAAAAAAGTAAAAACAGCTTTAGTATCCGCTTCATAAATCCAAAAAAATAATTGTGGCTTTGTATGTCCACAGTGTGGTGCTTGCTGTCTACATTAATGTAGATTCTTTGTTCCAAAAATAAGCAAAAATATCTAATTAGCAAGGGATTCCGAAATTCGGCATCTTTCTTGTAAATAGACAGCGAAAGAATAAAGAAATGGGAAATATAAAACATCATTTTAAAATATGTACCGGATGTCATTATTTCTGTAATGAAAAAGAATCGATAGAATATTGCCCTTATTGTGGCGATAAGTTAATTGATAAATGTCCCAATTGTGGTGAAGTAATTACAACACCATATGGAAACTATTGTACAAAATGTGGAGCTTTGTATCCGGGGCGAACACCTAGTAAAGAAAAATATCAAAATTTAAAATAACAGTATTTATTAAAACCGTTTAAAAATGAAAAAAGTATCTATTTTTTTAATGATTATGTTGATGGCAGTTGCCGGAGCATCGTTTGGACAAGTGGCTAAATACCAGCCAAAAGTTATTATTTTGTTTCTTGGAGAGAAGAATCCTACTTTTGATGAGAGTAAATATCCCGATTTATCATTCTATTATACTCCAGAACTTGAATTGGTTAAAAGCGAAAAAGCAAAATCGCAAAGTTCTGGAAAAAAAGCTTTTGGTTCTTTGACTGGTTTTAGTGGACAAAGCTCGGCTGAAGCTTCTGATGAGTACACCGGTACTCCTGCAGAGATTATAAACTTAGCAATTGGCACCAGAGACGTTTACCTTTTTGATAAGAAAGGTGTATTCAGCGGAAAGTTATGGGGTAAATTTGGAGATGATGACAGAAAACTTGACGATTGGGCTTTCTTACTCAGTGGCAAAAGGAAAACAGTTGTTACCGATGGTGCACCTTACGATACTAAAAAGTTAGGAGCTTTTGCTAAAGACTTTGTAAAGAAAGGTAAAACCACAGGAAAAGTTAAGAATAAAAAAGTAAAAAAAGGAAAACAGCCAACATTGCATAATATGTATGGGGAAAAGTGGCCTGACTTTAAAGTGCAGGATGCATCAGGACAAGAAGTTAATTTCAGCGAAATTACTTCAGGGAATCCGTTAACAATGGTATGTACTGTATATCTTGAGAAAGATTACGATATGAATAAAGCCAAAGAGAGTGGAGAAGGAAAATCGGGAAAAGAATATATGAATAGTGTAGCTGAAGCTGTGGCTGCTGGCAATGCTGTTTCAGGCCTTAGTAATTTGGAGTCTCAAATATTCAAATATAGTGTGGAGAGATAATCAAAAATATTGTGTCTTTATAGGGCCTGATACAGGAAAAATGCTGTTCTTTAGTATAAATGGATAATTAAAATAGATTAAAAATGAAAAAAATCCTCTTAAGTTTAACGTTATTATTCTCAGTCGCTGTGTTTTCACAAACAAATGTGTCTGTTACCGTTTCCAAAAGTAGTATGACGGAGAGTGAGAGTATAGATGTTATTGCAAATATAGATGCCGTTACAGATAAAGATGTTGTTGTAGATTTTGATTTTAGCGGTACGGCAAAAAATAACATAGACTATGTTAATTATTTCCTTAGCAAAGGAACAGGAAGTACTGTTGCGGGTGGAAATGGCTACGGAAGTGATCTTAATCAATTAGGGCAACCATCAGGTATTTTTGTTGATTTAGATGGGAATATGTATATAGCGGAACACGATGGAGATCGTGTTTCCAAGTGGGCACCAGGAGCTACTGAAGGAGTTATTGTTGCTGGTGGTAATGGAGATTATGGAGGAGCATTAAATCAGGTGGATGGTCCTCGCGGTATTTTTGTTGATTTAGATGGAAATATTTACGTGTCAGAAAGAGGAAATCATCGTGTTTCTAAGTGGGCACCCGGAGCTACTGAAGGAGTTGTTGTTGCCGGAGGAAATGGAGGTGGTTCGGCTGCTAACCAATTGTATCTTCCTTTTGGTGTCTTTGTTGATTTAGATGGAAATGTTTATGTGGCAGATGCTGGAAATCATCGTGTGCAGAAATGGACTCCCGGAGCTACAGAAGGGACTACTGTTGCCGGAGGAAATGACTATGGATCGGCAGCTAACCAATTAGATCCGGCCGGATTATTTGTTGATCTTGATGGAAATATTTATGTGGCGGATTATAATAATAATCGTGTGCAAAAGTGGCCCCCCGGAGCATCAGAAGGGATTACTGTTGCCGGAGAAAATGTTGGTGGATCAGCTGCCAATCAGCTTGATAACCCATTAGATGTTTTTGTAGATTTAGAAGACAATATTTATGTGGCAGATTTTTATAATCATAGAATACAAAAATGGATTGCCGGAGCATCAGAAGGGATTACTGTTGCCGGAGGAAATGGTGAAGGATCAGATCCCAATCAAATAACAACTGCACATGGTGTTTTCGTTGATTTGGGTGGAAATATTTATGTGGCCGATAGGGATAATCAACGTATTCAAAAATTTCAATATGCACCTCAAATAGTTATTCCAGCCGGTGAGTCGACTGCTAAAATAACGGTAAGTGGAATAGTAGATGGAATAAGTGACGAAGGTGATGAAACGGTTATTGTTGATGCAGTACGAGCAACAAATGCAAGTTTTACGGGTAGTCAGCACTTTGAGTTAATAATTACTGAAGATAAAGAAACAATCTTAGCTGAAAACTTCGATGGTTCCGTATTCCTACCTACGGGTTGGACACAGACTATAACAAATACAAGCAATACTTGGTTTCAAGGAAATCCTACGGATAATCCTTTTACTGCTATTGATGCGACAAATGTTTATTCGGCATTATGCCCTTGGGTTGCCGAAGATCAGGATGAGTGGCTTAAATCGCCTGCCTTTGCTTTGCCCGATGGAATTTTATCTTTGGGGTTTTATGCTGGATACGGTACAAACTGGCTTTCATATGCAACCATAAAATTATACATATCCATTAATGGAGGATCGGATTGGTCACAAATATGGGAAGCTGATAATGATGGTGAAGCTTGGGGATGGAGAAAAATTGATATCGATTTAAGTACTTATGCCAATAACTCTAATGTTATGCTTGCATGGCAATATGTTGGCAATGATGGTGATATGGTTGGTATTGATAATGTGAAGATTAAGCAGGAAACTACAGGCATAACTGAATTGATAGTCGATAATACTAACTTTATGGTTTCTAATTATCCAAACCCTTTTAGCTCACAAACAACAATCTCTCTACAGTTGGTAGAGCAGTCTGATGTAGAATTGTCGGTTTATAATAGTTTGGGACAGAAAGTGGAGAGCCTTTTTAAAGGGAATTTAACTGCCGGAAATCATCAATTTAATTTTGATGCAAATGGACTAAAAGCAGGCGTTTATTATTATCGCATCACTAGCAATGGAAACAGTTCAACAAAAGCAATGCTTCTAACGGATTAATCAAATCCGTAATTTATATTGTAAATCTCTCTGCTTTGCATAAAGTAGAGAGATTTTTATTTATAAGCATAGCTTTAAAAATCACCATTTTCTGATATCTTCAATATGTTTTCCGGTAGGTCGCTTTTGTTTAATTTATTAATTACATCAATCACTCTTTTGTGTGGATCGATATGTGTTCCCCCTTCACCGGCTTGATAAACAGAGATAATTTTCCCGCGTAAGAATTCTCCTTTTTCGTTGGTAACTAATTGCACCAAAGGTGCAATTCCATTAGGTCCGCTCAGATTAAAGCGAGCATAAGTGCTAAAATTTCCGAGGCTATAAGCTATAAACCGATTTTTGTAGATTTCCATTGCGCGCGTTACGTGTGGACCGTGACCGAAAATTACATCTGCACCGGCATCTATCATTTTATGTGCAAATTCGTAAATATTACCTCTGTTTTCACCATAGAATTCTTCGGTTTCTTTTGTTAAGTGCTGATAGTCTTTTCCTTCGGCTCCACCATGAAAAGAAACAATTACAATATCATTATTATCGGCCAAAGCTTTAACCATTTCTGCCGCTTTATCCGTTTTTAATAAATCGAGAGTACCTTTATTTGGAGCAAAAGC
>JAGGWH010000148.1 GCA_021157585.1 Bacteroidales bacterium
TAAATAAAAAGCCCCCAACCAAAAGGCTGAGGGCTTGAATAGAATGTAGTCTTAAAGCTTATTTAACTTCTTCAAAATCTACATCGGTAACTTCATCATCTGTTCCACTACTTGCTTGTTGTCCGGCATTAGGATCAGCTTGAGCTTGTGCGCCACCTTGAGCTTGAGTATCTTGATACATATTCTGACTGGCTTCTTGCCATAATTGGTTTAAAGTAGCCATATGAGTATCAATAGCAGCTAAGTCTTTTTTCTGATGCGCTTCTTTTAAGTCAGCAGCAGCTTTTTCTATAGCTTCTTTTTTATCAGCAGGAACTTTATCGCCATATTCTTTTAATTGCTTTTCTGTTTGGAAAACCAAAGAATCAGCTTGATTTAGTTTATCAATTTCCTCTTTCATTTTTCTGTCAGCATCGGCATTGGCTTCAGCTTCAGCTTTCATTTTTTGAATTTCCTCATCAGATAATCCCGAAGAAGCTTCAATACGGATACTTTGTTCTTTTCCGGTACCTTTATCTTTTGCACTAACGTGTAAAATACCATTAGCATCAATATCAAAAGTAACTTCAATTTGAGGAACTCCACGTGGTGCAGGTGGTACTCCATCTAAATGGAATCTACCTAAACTCTTATTTTGAGCCGCCATTGGACGTTCGCCTTGTAAGATGTGAATCTCAACAGAAGGTTGATTATCAGCAGCTGTAGAGAAAGTCTCGGATTTTTTAACTGGAATTGTTGTGTTAGACTCAATCATTTTAGTCATTACACCACCCAAAGTTTCTATACCCATTGATAGAGGAGTAACATCTAATAAAAGAACATCTTTAACATCTCCGCTTAAAACACCACCTTGAATAGCAGCACCAATAGCAACAACTTCATCAGGATTAACACCTTTTGAAGGATCTTTTCCGAAGAATTTTTTTACTACTTCTTGAATTGCTGGAATACGAGTTGATCCTCCAACCAAAATAATTTCATCTATTTCAGAAGCTGATAAACCGGCATCTTTAAGTGCTAATTTACAAGGCTCTATAGTGCGTTGAACTAAATCGTGAGTTAACTGATCGAATTTTGCACGGCTTAATTTACGAACAAGGTGTTTTGGTACACCATCAACAGGCATAATGTATGGCAAGTTAATCTCTGTTTCGTTAGAAGCAGATAATTCAATTTTTGCTTTTTCAGCAGCTTCTTTCAAACGTTGCAAAGCCATAGGATCTTTTTTCAAATCCAAACCTTCGTCGTTTTTAAATTCTTGTGCTAACCAGTCGATAAGGACATGATCGAAATCGTCACCACCTAAGTGAGTATCACCATTTGTTGATTTTACTTCAAAAACACCATCGCCTAATTCAAGGATAGAGATATCGAAAGTACCGCCACCTAAATCATAAACGGCAATTTTTTGATCGTCTAATTTCTTATCTAAACCATATGCCAAAGCAGCTGCAGTAGGCTCGTTAATAATTCTTTTTACAGTTAAGCCTGCAATTTCACCGGCTTCTTTAGTTGCTTGGCGTTGTGAATCGCTAAAATAAGCAGGAACGGTAATAACCGCTTCGGTAACATCCTGTCCTAAGAAATCTTCAGCAGTTTTTTTCATTTTTTGCAAAATCATTGCTGAAATTTCTTGTGGTGTATATTTACGGTCACCTATAACAATACGTGGAGTATTATTATCGCCTTTAACAACTTTGTAAGGAACTCGATTAATTTCTTCTTGTGTTCTATCAAAAGTTTCACCCATAAAACGCTTTACCGAATTAATGGTTTGCGTTGGGTTTGTAATTGCTTGACGTTTCGCAGAATCGCCAATTTTACGTTCGTTATTATCTGTAAATGCAACAATTGAAGGAGTTGTTCTACGTCCTTCACTATTTTGGATAACAACAGGTTCGTTACCTTCCATTACGGCAACACAAGAGTTGGTAGTTCCTAAATCTATACCAATTATTTTTCCCATTTTTCTTTAATTTTATATTTTTTACTCAGTTTATTTTTCGTTGATGAATGCCATATCTCAATATTTATGCCATTGCAATTATTTATTTAGGATATGACAAAAGGGCAGAATTTTTATAGTAATTACGTCATTTCAAGCATTATATAATAATATATTGTAGATTTATTTGCTTTTAATCCATTAATTTCTTTTCTTGCTGTTGTGTTTAAGTTCGCTAGAAAGCCAAAGAATGAAGCTGATTATTAGATATTTTTTATTACTGATATTGTTATTTTTCTTTGTTAGAACTACTGTTCAAGCGCAGTTTTCTGTTGATAGTATTCTTTTACTAGCCGATAAATCTATTCCCGAAAAACGTATTACTCACTATTTTACCATAAGCGATTTTTACATTAATCAAAACCCCAAACTTGCTTTAAAATATAGTAACGAAGCATTGGCGCTCGCTAATAGTTTAGAAGATGATGAGTTAATTTCTGAAGCCTTCAAAAAAATAGGAGCAGTCTATTTACAAATGAAAAAATTCAACTTTGCCGAAAAGTATTTCAAGCAAGCTCAAGATATTTACGTTAAAAATAAAAACAAAAGAGGAATTGCTGATATAAATCGTTTTTTAGGTACACTTGCTGCTGATTGTGGTGATTTAGATAAAGCAAAGACCTATTATGATGAGTCTATAAGTATAGCTACCGGCATTTACGACACCTCACTAATGATACGTTCTTCGGTATTATTAGGAAATGTTTGGATGAAAAATGATAATTATGAGCAAGCTCTTAGGTATTATAATTCCGCATTGGTTTTACAAGAAAATAATAAATGTTGTATCGAAGAAGAAGCTAGAATATATAATAATTTAGGAGTGCTATTTTCAGAGCAAGGCAAATATACAAAGTCATTACATTACTATAAACAAGCAGCTGTTATTTACGATTCTTTAGATAATCAATTTGATTTAGGAAAGACCTATAATAATATTGGCAATATCTATTGGTGTACAGAAAATTACGAAACGGCTCAATTATATTATAATAAGAGTTTAAATATTCGTCATGAGCAAAATGATGATACGGGCGAAGCTTATGTGCTAAATAATTTAGGAATGTTATCAGGAAGTAGAGGCGATTTTGTTTCTGCTGCAGATTATTTTGAAAAATCATTGGAACTTTTTGAAAGACAGAAAAACAGAAACGGAATACTATTAACCACATATAATTTAGGAGAGGTTTATGCTGCAACACATCAATTTCAAAAAGCTGAAAAACATTATTACCAAAGCTTAGCTATAGCTCAAGAAGATGGCGCATTTGATGATGAATTGGATAATCTAAGAAGTTTAACAGATTTATACAAAGAGAATAAAGATTATAAAAAAGCCTTTGAAGTTTTTGACAGATATGTTACACTTAAGGATTCTTTAAGGAAATATTCTAACACCAATCAAATGATTGAATTAGAAGCTCGTTTTGATAAAGAAAAGAAAAAAACAACCTTAGCTTTTTTGCAACAAAAAATTGATAAAGAAAAGAAAAAAGCAAGTATAATTTATTGGAGTATGGGTTTAATTATACTTCTTTTCGTATCTGGTATTACTGCTCTTTTCTTAGTTTTTAGGAAACAAAATTTAAAAGCAGTTCATCAAAAATATCTTTTAAGTCAACAGTTTCTACAATATCAAATGAATCCCAATTTTTTGCATCAATCGTTGAATTATATTCGTGATTTTTTATACAAAAACAAAACTCAAGAAGCGGGGATTTATTTATCAAATTTTGCACGACTAATACGCACTTTTATAGAACATTCCACTTCTGAAGAAATAAATTTAGAAACAGAATTAGAGACAGTAGAACATTATTTTAAATTACGACAAGCAGGTTATGAAACAGCCTTTTCTTATAAAATTGAAATTGATGAAGAGCTTGAGCCTGAATTTATTCAACTTCCTCCATTTTTATTATTTCCTTTTATTGATATTTTATTAGGTCGTTTTGGTTTGAGCGATACTTTAAATATAAAACTTCAATTAAAAGCTAGTGAAAAATACCTGCTGTATAATACATATATTGATTTTTCGGGAAGCCATTTTTTGGATATTGATGATTTAAGACAAACACTTGAAGTTGTTTCCGAATCTGCCGAAATCAGAATGGATTTAATTTATAAGCTAACAAAGAAAAAAATAGAATTGAATTATAATTTAGAAATTAAAAAAGCGAATAAAAACCTTCTTTTACTACTTAAAGTACCTTTATCATCTTAGGCAAAAATTACGTTATTGCTTTTTTATTGAAAATACCTATATTTGAATAAAAATAATAACTCAATGAATAAGAACAATTACTGTGTAATAATGGCCGGCGGTATTGGAGCTCGCTTTTGGCCTATGAGCCGAACCTCACAACCCAAGCAATTTATTGATATTTTAGGTACCGGAGAAACTTTAATTCAACAAACAGTAAATCGTTTTTTAAAGATTTGTCCGGTTGAGAATATTTATGTTGTTACCAACGAAATTTATAAAGAACAAGTTAAGGAACAACTTCCTGATTTAAGTTATGAGCAAATTCTTTGCGAACCTGCCCGAAGAAATACGGCTCCTTGTATTGCTTATGCCAATTATAAAATAATGGAGAAAAATCCAGATGCTAATATTGTTGTAGCACCATCCGATCATATTATTCTAAAGGAAGATGTGTTTACCGATGTAATTACTTCTGCTTTACAAGCAGCCTCTGAAAACGATTGGCTTATTACTTTGGGAATAGAACCCAGTCGCCCGGATACCGGTTATGGCTATATTCAGTTTGATTCTAAAATTAGCGATAAACGCGATAATAGAATAAGGAAAGTAAAAACATTTACAGAGAAACCAGAGCTTAAAATTGCTGAGAAATTTTTAGAGAGTGGTGATTTTCATTGGAATGCCGGTATTTTTGTCTGGTCATTAAAAAGTATTACCAAAGCCTTTAAAAAACACCTTTCTGAAGTTGATGATATTTTTAAAGGCGGAATAGATGTTTATAATACCGATAAAGAAGCTGATTTTATTAAAAGTGCTTATTCTGTTTGCCGTAATATTTCAATCGATTTTGGGATTATGGAAAAAGCGGAGAATGTTTATGTTTTATCATCTGATTTTGGCTGGTCCGATCTTGGAACTTGGGGTTCTCTTTATGCAATTCGTCAAAAAAATGAAGATCATAATACCATTGTTGGTAAGAATGTTATGACTTACGATACGAATAATTGTGTGATTAATGTAAATAGCGATAAGCTCGTTGTTTTACAGGGTCTCGACGATTATATAGTTGTTGACGAAGGAAATATATTACTTGTTTGTAAGAAAAAAGACGAACAAAATATCCGCCAATTTGTTACCGATGTAAAAACGGAAAAAGGAGATCAGTTTGTTTAAATAAATACGATAAATAATATAAACGGCTGTTGCATTTTTTGCTTCAGCCGTTTCTTTTTACCTTTGCCTTATGAAAACCTTTTTGGCCAATTATCATACCCACAATCATTTTTGCGATGGCAAAGAAGCACCGGAAGAATATGTAAAAAAAGCAATAGAATTAGGCTTTAAAGCTTTGGGTTTTTCCAGTCATGCACCTGTTCTATTTAAAAACGATTACTCTATACCTCCAGAAAAACTGGGGGATTATTGTTCGGAAATTGAACGATTAAAAAATAAATATTCGGAGCAAATTGATTTGTTTTTGGCTTTAGAAGCCGATTATATCCCCAATAAAACACATGACTTTTCTTATTTCAGAAAAGAATGTGAACTTGATTATATTATTGGCTCAATTCATTTGGTGTTGGATCCCGCAACAGGGGAGATATGGTTTATCGATGGTGGCAAACAAGAAAAGTGGGATAAGGGTTTAGAAGTTGTTTTTAAGGGTGATATTAAAGCCGGCGTTAAAGCTTTTTATCATCAAACAAATAAAATGCTTGAAAATCAAAAGCCGGAAATTATAGGTCATTTTGATAAAATCAAAATGCATAACAAAAACCGCTTTTTTTCTCAAAAAGATAATTGGTATCAAAACCTAATCTACGAAAGCCTTCAGCTGATAAAGGAAAAAAACGTTGTAATGGAAATAAATACACGAGGTTTATATAAAGCTCGTTCGGATGAGTTGTTTCCAAGTATTTTCATTTTACAACAAGCTCAAGAAATGGGAATCCCTTTAATGCTAAATACAGATGCTCACCATCCCACAGAACTTTTGGGCTATTATTTTGAAGCAATAGAAATAATTAAGATGGCTGGAATAAAAGAATTATGGCATTATTCCAATAAAGGGTGGTTTTCAGAAAGCCTTATTTAAAGAGTTGTTCAAATTTACACTTCATCATTAAAGTACAATTATACTTTATTGAAAGGATAAATTTTGCTGTTTATTTCCTTGATTATTACTACTTTCGCAGCTTGAATTTTGTACGTTTAAACTAAGGAAATGGAATATAATTATAACGAGATTGAAAAAAAATGGCGCTCCTATTGGGCTGAAAATAAAACATTTAAAGTAGAAATAGATCATAATAAACCAAAATTCTATGTTTTGGATATGTTTCCTTATCCATCAGGCGCAGGTCTTCATGTCGGTCATCCATTAGGGTATATTGCTTCTGATATTTTTTCTCGCTATAAGCGAAACAAAGGATTTAATGTTTTGCATCCAATGGGATACGATGCTTACGGACTCCCAGCCGAACAATACGCTATTCAAACAGGAACTCATCCTGCAATTACAACAGAAAAAAATATCGCTCGCTATCGCGAACAATTAGATCAAATTGGCTTTTCTTTCGATTGGGACAGGGAAGTGCGTACTTCTGATCCGAAATATTATAAATGGACGCAGTGGACTTTTATACAACTTTTTAATTCTTGGTTTAATAAAGAAACTGAAAAGGCAGCAAGTATTAGCGACTTGATTACATATTTTAAAGAAAATGGAAACCAAAAATTAAACGCCGCTAATTCTTGTGAAAAAGAATTTACTGCTGATGACTGGAACGCTTTTTCATATAAAGAACAACAAGATATTTTAATGGCTTTCCGTTTGGCTTATTTAGCTGATATAGATGTAAACTGGTGTCCGGCTTTAGGCACTGTTTTAGCTAACGATGAAATTAAAGATGGCTTGTCAGAACGTGGTGGTCATCCGGTTGAAAAACGTAAGATGAAACAATGGTCTTTACGTATTTCAGCTTATGCACAGCGCCTGTTAGACGGGCTTAACAATTTGGAATGGACAGATTCTTTAAAAGAAACTCAACGCAATTGGATTGGTCGCTCTGAAGGTGCTTCGGTGAATTTTAAAATAAAAGGACACGATGAAGTTTTAGAAGTATTTACTACGCGCCCCGATACCCTTTTTGGTGCTACTTTTATGGTTATTGCTCCGGAACACGAATATATGGAAATGATTACTTCTGCTGAACAAAAAGCAGAGATAGAAGAATATGTTGCTTGGGCAAAAAATCGTTCGGAAAGAGAACGGATGTCAGAAGTAAAAAATATAAGTGGGAAATTTACAGGAGCCTATGGTATTAATCCTTTAACGGGAAAAGAAATTCCAATCTGGACAGCCGATTATGTGTTGAGTGGTTATGGAACAGGAGCTATTATGGCCGTTCCTGCTCACGATAGTCGTGATTTCGCCTTTGCGCGTCATTTTGATTTGCCCATTATACAAGTGGTTACTCAAGTTGGAGAAGAAATGAAACCCACTAGTGAGTGGGAAGATTCATACGATTCCAAAGAAGGAATTATGGTGAATTCCGGATTTATTAATGGATTGGAAGTTAAAAAAGCTATCACTACAACAATTAAGAAATTGGAAGAAATGAAGATTGGTTATGGCACAATCAATTACCGTTTACGCGATGCTATTTTTAGTCGCCAAAGATATTGGGGAGAGCCATTTCCTGTTTATTTTAAAGATGGTGTTGCTGAGGTTTTAGACGAAAAAGACCTGCCTTTAGCTTTGCCTGCGGTAGATAAATATTTACCTACCGAAAGTGGAGAACCACCTTTAGCACGTGCCGAAAATTGGAAAACCAAAGACGGATATCCAATAGAAACCAGTACTATGCCAGGATTTGCCGGATCGAGTGCTTACTATTATCGTTATATGGATCCGCATAACGATAATGAATACTTTTCGAAAGAAGCCAATAGCTATTGGGAGAATGTAGATTTATATATGGGGGGCGATGAGCACGCAACCGGACATTTGATGTATTCTCGTTTTTGGTCTATGTTTTTATTTGATTTAGGACTTACTGTAAAAGAAGAGCCTTTTAAAAAACTTATTAATCAAGGAAAAATTCAAGGAAGAAGTAATTTTGTCTATCGTGTAAATCATGAAAAATATGCCGAGTATTTACTTTGGGAATTCATAAAAATACAAGGAAGAGAAGATGAATTTATTAGAGATTATCGCGATGGTCATAGGAAGTTCGATTTTTATAATAAAAAAGAGAATTTAATTGTAGAGATTAAAAGCGAAGCCAAATTAGAAAAATTGGAATCTTATTACGAAGAGTATATTAAGGATACAAATAAAAAATTACTACTGATTCCGATTGCTGATATTCTTGAGTTTGATGAATCTTTGGTAGAAGAAGTAAAACAAGCCACAGAAGATAAACGTGAAGGTGTTATTTTTAAGCATAGAGAAATTAGAGAGCTGAAACCATTGTTTGTTTCTAAAAATGTAAAAGACAGAAAGCTGTTCTCAACACCAATACATGTTGATATTGATATAGTTCATAATGATATTTTGGATATTGAGGCTTTTAAAAATTGGCGTGAAGAATATTCTACAGCCGAATTTATTTTGGAAGACGATAAATATGTTTGTGGTTGGGAAGTAGAAAAAATGTCTAAGTCGAAGTATAATGTGCAAAATCCCGATGCTTTGATTGAAAAATACGGTGCCGACACTTTCCGTTTATACGAAATGTTTTTGGGCCCTATAGAGAATCATAAACCTTGGGATACTAATGGTATTGAAGGCGTTTTTCGTTTTATGAAAAAATTCTGGAAGTTGTATCATCCGGCAGGTAATTTTGAATTGAGTAATGCTGAACCAACAAAAGAAGAGTTGAAAATCCTACATCAAACCATTAAAAAAGTACAAGACGATATAGAGCGTTTTTCATTCAATACCAGCGTAAGTCAGTTTATGATTTGCACCAATCAGCTTAGCGATTTAAAATGCAATAAAAAAGCCATTTTAGAACCATTAACAATATTAATTTCATCTTTTGCTCCTCATATTGCCGAAGAGCTTTGGGAGAAAATGGGTCATACAAAAAGTATTATTAACGCGGAATTTCCTGTATTTATTGAAGACTATATTAAGGAAAATAATTTTTCGTATCCCGTTTCTTTTAATGGAAAAATGCGTTTTAAAATAGAGCTGCCCGTAACCATGGATAAAGCGGAAGTTGAAGCTGCTGTACTTGCTTCTCCGGATGCAGAACGTTGGTTGCAAGGAAAGTCACCCAAAAAAGTTATAGTGGTGCCCAAGCGTATTGTAAATGTTGTGATATAAAATGTCTAAACTCTCGCCGGAAGGCGTATAAATCAGATTAAGCTTAGCTTGGACCATTCTAAGCACTTTTTATTTTCAAAACACTCAACAGCAAATTTGGTTTTTCGTTAAATGCAATTTGTAAATTTTAAAGCAATAAAGCATAAAAAGCTCTTTCAAAATAAAATTGGGGTTTTTGCGTAGACTCCTGTTGTGCGGCACTCGAAGATTTAGCAACGCCACTAAGAATTATCAAAACTTTCATTTTTTGCAAGTTTTGATAATTTTTGATGTATATTTGCAATATGATAGAAAAAATTAGAAGAAGATATTATCTTGATAAGTTGCTTTCATATAAAGACAAAGACATAATAAAAGTTGTAACTGGTTTGCGCCGTTCCGGAAAATCTACTCTTTTACAAATGTTTAGGGATGATTTATCAAAAAAAGAAATAACAGATAAGCAAATACAATTTTACAATTTTGAATTACCTGAAAATTTTCTTAATAAATCTTGGGACAAACTCTATTTTGAAATAAAATCAAAACTGCATCCTGATAAAACGAATTACATTTTTCTTGATGAAATTCAGAATATTCCCGATTTTGAGAAATTAGTTGATGGACTTTATGCCACAGAGAATACAGATATTTATATTACAGGTTCTAACGCAAATTTATTATCAAGTGAATTAGCTACTTTGTTGAGTGGAAGATATATTGAAATTTCAATATTACCTTTTTCATTTTCTGAATATCTACAAGGCAGAAAAATAGACACAAGCAATAAGTATTTAAACTATGAAGCCTTGTTTTATGATTATGTAAATGAAACATCTTTACCCAAAGGAATTGATTTGCGAGAAGAAGGATATGATAAAATATACGAATATTTGAATGCTTTATATGTGACAATTATTGAAAAAGACATAACCCAACGACATAAAATTTATGATAAAAGAGCATTTAGTAATCTTGTTAAATTTTTGGCAAGTAATATTGGAAATCAAGTTTCTCCAAGCAGCATCTCAAAAGCATTAAAGGCAGATAATCAAAATATTCATCATAGCACTATTGAAAAATTTATTGAATATCTTATCGAAAGCTTTGTGTTTTACAAAGTTAATCGTTTTGATATAAAAGGCAAAAAACAACTTGCTACTTTGGAAAAGTATTATGTTGTAGATGTTGGATTACTAAATGTATTAGTTGGTAGAGAAAGAACAGCCGACAGAGGTCATATTCTTGAAAACATTGTATATCTTGAATTACAAAGAAGAGGTTATAAAATATGGACGGGTAGATTGCGTAATGCAGAAGTAGATTTTACGGTAAAAAATCGTGATGGAGAAATTGAATATTATCAAGTTTCTTGGGATATATTAAATGATGAAACTCAAAAAAGAGAATTTACACCATTGGAAACAATAAAAGATAATTACCCAAAATTTTTACTAACAACAGATGCTTTTACTCAAAATAGATATGGAATAATTCATAAGAATGTATTTGAATGGTTATTAGAAAAATAACTAAAAATAAAAAGAGCGACCGCACAATAAATAGCCTTCATTCGGCTTGAAGAGCCCTTGCTCGGTTTAATCTCTATATTAAGCTTAGCTTGGACCATTCCAAGTACTTTTTATTTTAAAAAAAATTGAAGTTTTTGCGTGAACTCACGTTGTGGGCAAACTTGAGAAGACTACAGCAGAAATTAGGAAATAAAAAGAAAAACCGTTTTACTGATACACAAGTTCAAAAACTAAAATTTAGGTTTTAAACACCACTCTTCGTTGATGTTTATTCGTAAATTCGCAAAGGAATAATAAAAAAAAGACATATCAGCATTACAAGACAAATTTGAAAATAAAAATATGAGTAAGGAAAAAATATCCATACGTTTTTTTGACGACCGAGAAGTACGTACTGTTTGGGACGAAAAGAACTCCAAGTGGTGGTTCTCGGTGTTGGATATTGTTGCTGTGCTTACCGACCAAAATGATTATACTAAAACCCGCAACTATTGGAAATACCTTAAAGCCAAGTTGAAGAA
>JAGGWH010000149.1 GCA_021157585.1 Bacteroidales bacterium
AGAAGTAAACTTAAAACCCAAACTTTCTTTTATTTTATTACTGCTGTATCGACTTATTTTCATTGATGAACGAGCCGTATCTTTAGTTAATGATGGTTGTTTTCCGGTAAAAAAAGAACTTATTTTAATCAATCGCCAACTCAATTCTATCATCCAAGGCTTAACAGCAATACTTGGTTCTGCTTTTCCGAGATAATGAGCCATAAGATTAAATAACTGCTTATAGCTAACATTTTCCGCGCTAAGAATAAACCGCTCTGAAGTAATATTACTCTCCATAAGCTCTATCATTGCGCGGCTTACATCTCTAACATAAACATAAGCATTTTCTCCAGAGGTATAAAATTTTATTCCTTTCCATATTAAAGAAAATAAAGCTGCGCTTCCGTTATTCCATTTTGCCGGACCAAGAATTACTGCCGGATTAACAATTACAGCATCTAATCCTTCTTCTATACCACGCCAAACTTCCAGTTCAGCTTTGTATTTGCTGATAGAGTATGGAGAACTTTTATCAGAATCTTTCCAAGGCGTATCCTCTGTGGCCTCCTCGTTTGCATCGGGTCGGCCAAGAGCAGCAATTGAACTTACATAGCACAGTTTTTCTATTTTATGATGCAAGGCGGCATTTACTACATTAGCCGTTCCCTTTACATTAATCTCCATCATTTTTCGATTATCTTTCTCTTGAAAAGAAACCATAGCCGCCACATGATACACTTGCTTTGCACCTTTAAAAGCATCTTCTAAAGAAAAATAGTCAGTAATATCTGCATCTACCCATTCTATTTTCTTAAACAGGCTTTCAGCATCATCAGAATAATAAGAAAAAGTTTTTTTTACTTGTTCAAGATCAGAGCTTTGTCTCTTAAGCGCGCGAATATGCTTGTGCTTTTTACATAAATCATAAAGCAAATGTGCACCTACTAATCCCGTTCCTCCAGTTACTACAATCATTGCGTAAAAATAGGGAATTTACCTGAGGACAAACAATAAGAGACTATATTTCCCCAAAAAGATTCAAGGCAATATTTATCTATTCCTTTTTGGCGACAGGCAAACTAAAGCTAAATACGGAACCTTGACCTAAAGTGCTTTCAACCTTAATATTTCCTCCTTGAATATCAACAAATTCCTTACAGAAAATTAATCCCATTCCTGTTCCTTTTTCGCCTTCCGTTCCTTCGGTACTATATTTATCTTTTATACTAAAAAGATTATTTAATGCTTTTTCCGGAATTCCAACTCCTGTATCTTTAATACTAATTTGAATAAAATCTCCATCTTGTTTTAATATCTTACTACTCAACTGTATTTCTCCTTTTTCGGGAGTAAATTTAATGGCATTTGAAAACAAATTTCGAAAAACCGTTCTAAGCATATTCTTATCGGCATAAACAAAATCATCTGTTTTGGATAGCTGTTCAATACTAATATTTTTCTTAGCCCAAGAATTAGAAGCAAAGTCAACTTCCTCATTAATAATATCACAAATATTAATTATTTCAGGATTAAAACTGATAGCTCCTGTTTGCACTTTTGCCCATTCCAACAAGTTTTTTAGCAAATCGATAGCACGAAAAGATGAGTTTCTTATTATTTTTATAATTTGAAGTATTTCCTCTTTTTCCATCTCCTCAAACTCATCAACTAAAATGCTGGAATAAGAGGCAATAGTGGAAACCGGAGTTTTAACATCGTGACCAATAATAGAAAAGAACTTGTCTTTGGTTTGATTTAGCTCGCGCAAGTCTTTTTCAGACTTAGCAATTTGAATATTACTAATCTCAACTATCCTCTCATTTATTATACTTTTAGCCGATTGCTTTATGGTTTCTAATAATTTCTCTTTCGAGAAAGGCTTTACAATATAACCATCTACACCTAAATCTATAGCTTGTAAAAAATACTCCGATTCAGAATATGCCGACATAACTAAACGGCGAAGATTTGGTTTTTGAGACTTCATTTTCTGAAGCATAGTAAGCCCGTCCATCCCCGGCATTCTAATATCAGTAACAACTAAATCTATATCTTTATTCCGAAAAATATTTAGTGCTTTTTGCGCATCATTTGCCAAATAAACTTGCTCGTAACGCCTGCCTATAATACTGTTAAGCGAATTAATAACATTCACTTCATCCTCTACTATTAAAATGCTAACTTCTTTATCTTTCATAAATTTTCACCATTTAAGTCAAGTGTAATTTTAAATTCCGCTCCCTGACGTTGATTTTGCACATGAATTTGTCCGTTCATTTGTTTTTCTACCATAGATTTTGTCATATACAAACCCAATCCACTACCTCTTTTTTTATCCTTAGTTGTAAAATACGGGTCAAATATTTTATCTATAATACTTCTTCCTATTCCCTTTCCATTATCCAGTACTCTTATGTAATAATTAGCTTTATCTTTTTCTAATTTAATCCAAATTTTAGGCTTTTTAATGCTACGCTCTATTAAAATATCGCGAGAATTATTTAACAGATTAAGTAAAATATGCGAAAGCATATTTGGATATCCAAATACTTCAAAATCATCATTACACATAAAGCGAATTTGAATATTATTCTTTTTAATTGTTCCCTCTGTAAACTGCATCAATTTCTCTATTAATTTTTTTGGAGAAAATGCTTCTTGTTTAAAATCATCGGTATGCATTTTACTAAAATCAGTAATTGTATCCGACATATATTTTAAACGCCGATAAACAATCTCTGTAGTTTTTTCAAAATATTCCTTATTCAAAACACCAAAGTTATAAGCATCTTCTAAATCGGTTATTAAAAGCGATACTTCATTTAATGGCTGTCGCCATTGGTGAGCAATATTTCCAATCATCTCTCCCAAAACAGCCGAGCGTGATTGCTGAATAAGCAGGTGGTCTTTATCTCTACTCTTTTCTAACTCTTCTTTTACTCTTTTTTCCAAATCTTGATTAATGAGTGCCAGTTGAGCCTTACTTTCTTCTAATGCTTTTTTGGCAATAATGTTTGAAGTAACATCTTGCATCGTTCCTATAACCTTTATTGGATTTCCTTTTTTATCAAATTCAAAATAGCCTTTTTCCTCAATATACTTTTGTTCTCCTTCAAAACTTATTATTCTGTAAGTAACAGAATATCCTCTTTTCTCTTTTAATGCTTGTTTAAAAATTTTATATTGATTATCAACATCTTCCGGATGTATTTGCTTGCGGTACTTTTCGAACGTTGGTTTTTTATCTTCAATATCAAAACCAAATATCCTATAAATCTGATCCGACCAATTAATATCTTTCGTTTTAAAATTAAATTCAAAATGCCCCACTTTAGCAATACGTTGCGCTTCTTTTAAATAATTCTTGCTTTTTTGAAGCTCTATTTCGACAAGCTTTCGTTCCGTAATATCTTGAGTCGTTCCTAAAGAACGCAATGGCTTTCCTTTTTTATCATAAACGGTATAGCCTTTTTCCTCAACATATTTTATTTTACCCTTTGGAGTAACTATTCTGTGTACAGTAAAGTTATCCGTCTTTTCAAAAATCGATTTTTTCCATGAATCTTCAACCTTATTTAAATCTTCAGGATAAATTAAACGTTTATAGTTTTCAAATGTCAACAAATAGCTTTTGTCTACTTCGAAATTATTATAGTTTTCATCTGACCAGTAAAATTTATCTTCCTCAAAAACATATTCCCAACTACCAACCTTTGCAATACCTTGAGCATCAATAAGTTTTTGTTCGTTTGCTTCCAATGCCCGTTTAGTAGCTTCACGTTCTGAGACATCATAAATGGTAATAAACAATTGCGATTCTGTATCCATTTTAATGGGTGAAACATAAATTTCAACTTCTCTACTTTCTCCTGAAGATAAACGATGCTTAAAAATAAATGTTTGCGCAGGTGAAGCCATTACTTGTTGTATCTTTTTATCAATTTCATCGGGAGGTAAAGTGTTTATATCATAGGTTTTAAGCTTTTTAAACTGCTCGCATGTGTATCCGTAGAATCGTAACGCAGCGGCATTGGCTTCAATAATTTGTTTGTTTTTTGGATCAACCTGAAGCATGGCTATTGTATTATTTTCAAAATAAGAACGGAATTTAGCTTCGCTACTCAGCATGGCCTTTTCTCTTTCTTTCTCTACCGAAATATCACGTATTGTTGTAATACGCGTATTCTTACCTTTATATATAAAAGAGCGACCATGGATCCGAACAGGAAAACGATGACCATCTTTATGAATAGCTAAAGAAGTGTAAGGTTCTTCATAATTATTTTGAATATTTCTTATTGCCTCTGCATGATACGCTTCATCAATTATAGATAAAACATGCTTACCTAAGACTTCTTTTCTTGTAAACCCAAACATTTGTAATGCCGTTTTATTCACTTCGACACAATGCTCGTCTACCGTAAAAAATACGGCTTCATTGCTTGCATTACTCAAAGCTTTAAATCTTTCTTCACTATTTAAAAGGGCGCATTCTTTTTCTTTTAAGGATGTAGTATTTTCATAAAAGGCAACAACTTCGCCACTTGATAATTTAAATATATCGTTATCGCGCCATTGCTTTTTTTTGTCTTTATCTTCCCAAGAGAATACAAATTTCTCAGATTCTCCACTTTTGAAAACCCGTCTGTAAACATCCATTATATTGGCAGAAGTGTATTGATAAACATCGG
>JAGGWH010000150.1 GCA_021157585.1 Bacteroidales bacterium
ATGATGATAGGACCGGAACCAATAATCATTATCTTTTTTATATCCGTGCGTTTTGGCATATCTCACTAACAATATATTTTTGTGCTCATATTTTCAAGAAAGAAAAAGCTACGGCAGGATTTGGGTGAAGTGCCGAAGGCAAAAATCTGATATACGCCGTTGAGAGCTTACGCACCTATTCTTTCTTTGCCCTTTTTCGGTCAACGAATAACGTCCCCTTGATACTCTACTGAGTTCACTAGCTTGGCATAGATTTGCTATGTGACTTCTAACCTAATGCGGTGTGCTGATTTTCCTCTCCACTTGGTTTCTCTTAAATCTTTTTCAGTTAACTGTATGAAACGGGGAGCCTCTTGTATATCTGCTGTAACCCAGCTTCTCCGCTAAGTGAGTTTACACTTTTGAGAATTGCTATTTCCCAAACATTCACCTTAAATCTCCTATTCTATCTCAATGGCGTATAATGTTTGAGCATTTACGAACTTGCGAAGCAAGTTAGGCAAAGTAAAACGAAGCCGTAAATGCTTTGTTATGCGTTTGTTGACATTTCTCATTAACATATACCTCAAACAGAATTCGATTTCTTTATCAATTGATTCCAATAATTATTCATTTGTTCAAAAGATTCTTTATCAACACTTTTTAGATAATTCAGCCAACCTATTATGGATGCTTTATTGGTATACTTATCATCTTTACTCAAATTGAATAAAAAATGATGTATCACAGCCCTCATTTGTTTTTTCTTCTTTTTGCCAATTCCAAATTCAGGTTCAGAATTATTTTTTACTAGTCCAGTTATTGAACATCTCTTTCTTGGCCCTAAGACTCTTAACTTATCCATATTGGGTTTAAGATGTTCCGATTTAATAATCTTGATAATTCTCGGCAAGGATAGAGAAAGTGTAGCCGGATTATTTGAAGACAAAGTTATATCATCTGCATACCTCGTATATATAATATTTCTTCTCGAGGTATAACCTGCAATCCTTCTATCAAGTTTTGCCGCAATTAAATTTGATAGTGAAGGGGAAGTAACAGCACCTTGTGGTAAACTCCCATCGCAAGTACAAAGCCTCGCAAGAATAGACGCAGCTTTTTTAGAATAACCAATGAGCAAAAATACTTTTGCTGCTCGTCTAATAGAAATTGATGAAAAAAAATCTTCTAAATCCAATAATACGAAATGCCTGTTATTGGAATGTGGAGTTACATTGTCTGAAATATTCCTATTTTTAATATAAGCTGTAGCAAATGTAGTAGGACTAAGTTTATCTAAAATATTTCTGAGTATCCAAGCCTGAATCGCTTTTAAATCTTTCCTTGGTTGTCTTATTTCACGAAGTTTTCCATTCGACTTTGGTATTTTATACTTTTTATAATATCTATGGGGAAATTTACTGAGCATTTTAATCCGCTCTGGGGTAATATGCATTAAAGATGCCAGTTCTTCCTCATCGGAAAACACAGGTAGATTCAATAATCTTAAAAGTTCGCTGTTACTTTTCATTGTGAACCAAATGGGGTGAAGCAAACGTCACTTACTCATAGCATCGCGCAGCGACGAACGAAGAACGAAGTGATTCGTTCCGCGAATGGTTTCCGAATAGGAAACCATGAGGGCAGTAATGCCTCTGTTTGCATCCGGAGTGGCGAAACACCACTCAAGCTTGTCAAATGACAAGCTTGGCTAAGATCCTTTTGCTTCACCCCAAATCCTCTGGTAATTCCTCCTAAGAGTTAAGTTTAATGCTTCTAATCTAAGTTTTGTCAAAAATGATGAAATCATGCGTGCTTTCTTTCTTGTCTCATTGCCATAAATCAAATTATCTATACCTTTGGAAGTTGTTGAAAGATTCCCTGAACTAAGAGATACCTTTCTTTCATTAATTAAGCTATTTATAACCGTTTCAGCCGCAGTAACCACTATTTTTTCCCCACTGATGGCAAGTGCTCTTGAAATAGTAAGAATAGCATCTTTTGGTATTGGGTCAAAAATATAGATTAATGCTAAATAGAATCTATAGGCAGAAATAGGATTTGATAAGTCTCTTATTGGCGAAGAATGTTTAGCCACATCACGAGCAGAATCGGCTATTTGTTTAACAAGCTTATATAAATTGCTACTATCCATCGATGAGAATACAACTTTACTTTGGGTCTTTGTTTCTAGATATCGAATTGGCCCTAAATTTATAAAACTTTTTCTTCGAGTAAATCTTGGATCATTTATAACAATAAGTTTGTCATTTAGCTTTTCGTAATTCGCAAAGGCACCTAATTCAGTAAAAGTGCCCGGACTTTGGAGCAAGACAACAACAGCATTTACACTATTAGCAAGGAGATTTTCTAAGGTTAGCAAATCTTGTTTCTGATGTCCAAGTATAAGCTCTATAAATATATCTTCAGGATAGTAAACAGTATACTTATATTTAGAGAGCATCCCGGATATTTTTTCCCCAACTTTTCTTCGAAATTTTTCTTTTTCTGGACCACTACCACCACACAGAAAAATAGATATTTCGTTCAAGCTTTGCGATCCATTTAAAAATCGGTTTTTTAACCTACCCGCTATCTCGATAATATTAGGATTCAAAACTGAAAACCCTCCAATATCAAAATACCTATTTTAAATTAAAGCATTAAAATTAGTAAACGTCAATGACGCATAACTTGTTTATATTAGAACCAAGTTCCGATATTCTTCCAATTTTGGGGTATATCTGAACCAGTTCGGATATACATCTTTCTAATAAGTGAGGGGCAAAACTTACATGTTTCCCTTTATTTTGGCTTGGAAATAGCCATTTAGCAGGTCTGCATTCTCTCCAATACTCTCGCAAGGTCTTCAAAGTCACATCCAAAAACTGTTTCATTACTTAGACAATTATCATAAAAAGCTCCAAAAAACCAGAGGTTTTTACGGTAAATCGTAGATTTGTTATAATCATTAATTTTTGTAAATAAATCTTTTGTATTTAAAGATACCACACTATATTTGCAAACCTTTCAATTGATGTATAATAGCGAAAATGATAACCATAAAGTGTGCTAAATGTAGAAAAAAGATTTTCAGATA
>JAGGWH010000151.1 GCA_021157585.1 Bacteroidales bacterium
AAAGCAGTTCAAAGTGTGCTTGCTGAATATCGTAACAAATAATTTTACGTATTAAATTTAAGAGTGAGGTCAGTAAAATGGCCTCACTCATTTTTTACGCAAAGGAAGGAATCCGAATTTTATGGATTGGCTAAAAAGATTCGACCGCTTTATTACCAGGTCTATAGAGCGGATTATTACTGTTTTTTTTATAATAATTTTTTTATTAATATTTAGCCTTGTATTGTTACGGTATGGATTTAAAACATCCATTATGGGAACAAACGAAATTATTACCATGCTATTTGTATATTGTTCAGCTTTAGGAAGTGCTATCCTGGTCAGACAAAGAGAACATATTAAAATATCTTTTTTTGTTGATAAACTTTCTTCAGGTACTAAAAGGATTGTTTTGACTATCAACTATATATTAATTTCCGTTTTAAATGGCGTCTTTTTTTATATGAGCTTAGGTTGGATTAAATCTATATGGACTTTCAAATCTCCGATGACGCAAATTCCTTTTTGGGTACAAAGAATTCCAATTCCTATTGGGTGCGGTCTCGTAATATTATATTGCTTTTATAGTATTTATCTAATTTATGCAAATTCCGAAGAACTTTCTCGTGAAACTGAAGATATTTATGCAGAAATAGAAGGATTGGTGGGGCAAGTAAAAAAAGACATTAAACAAGATAGTTTTATCGCAAAAAGAAAAACAATGGCAAAAGAAAGGAAAAAATCATGACGCTTTTATTGGTGGCATTAGCTCTATGTTTGATTATGGGAATCCCAATTGCCTATTCTTTAGGTTTATCCGCATTATCATACTTTTTAGTATATAGACCAGAACTTTTAACAGTATTCCCCCAGCGCCTTTTTTCCGGTTTAAATAGCGATGCAATGATTGCGCTTCCTTTATTTATTGTTATGGGACAATTAATGAATGATAGCGGCATTACTAATAGGATTATTGATTTTAGCAACTTGATATTTGGAAGATTAAAAGGTGGGCTTGGATGTATTAATGTTTTTGCAAGTATGATCTTTGGAGGAATATCCGGATCATCAGCTTCAGATACTGCCTCAATTGGTGCGATATTGATACCGGAAATGGAAAAGCGTGGATATACTAAAGAATATTCTGCCGGGATAACAGTAGCCTCTTCCACTATGGGTATGGTAATTCCACCTAGTGTTCCAATGATACTTTACTGTGTAACGGCCGAACAGTCTGTTGGGAAATTATTTCTTGCTGGCCTAATTCCCGGTGTGTTGGTTGGTCTTTCACAGTTAATTATCAATTTAGTTATTTCTTATAGACGAGATTACCCGAGGGAGAATTTTGAATACTCCTGGGGAAATGTACTGAAAGTTACACGACAATCATTGTTAGCACTAATTATGCCAGTATTTGTTGTTGGGACTGTAGTTTTTGGTGTTGCAACTGCAAATGAATCTGCTTCTTTTGGGGTTATGTATTCAATAATAGTTGGTCTTTTTGTTTTTCGTGGCTTAAAAGCAAAAAATCTTCCCGGGAGTTTTTTGAAAGCAATTAAGACCTGTTCATCAATAATGATTATTATTGCAGTTAGTCAGTTATATGTATGGATATTAGCTCTTGAAGGGATACCGCAATCTATAGCAAATTTTGTTATAGATTTGAACCTTTCTCCCATATTTACCTTAATTGTGATTATGAATATCATTTTATTAGCTGGTACTTTTATTGATGTTAGTCCTGCAATATTATTATTTACTCCAGTTTTTTTACCAGCATGTATGGCCATTGGTATTTCGCCAGTTCAATTTGGTGCTTTATTAATTGTAGGACTCGCTGTAGGCACAGTTACCCCCCCGGTTGGTACTTGCCTTAATGTTGCTTCTGCAATTTCACATATGGAAATTTTTGATATATTTAAGGCTGCAACCCCCTTTTTAATTGCTAATATTTTCGTATTGCTTTTGATTTGTCTTTACCCACCAATAACAACATATTTACCAGAGTTATTAGTGAAATAATATTAAGAGGAAGAATAATTGAACGTGAACTCTTTTCTTTTTGGCTACAATAAATCATCAGATTCCTGTTAAAAATATTGAGGCCTAGTATGAATATATGCGAAATCGATATTTTAATAAATTAAAAATAATATTTTAGGAGGAAAATAGTAATGAAAATTGGTGTAATTACAAATGGTATTAGTGAAGATCTTGAGTATGCATTAAAGGTGATGAATAAAACAGGGGTAAAATATGCTGAATTGCAATTTGTCTGGGATAAACAAGTAGGAGATCACACCCCTGAAGAAATTGATAAAATTAAAAAACTGGTAGATTCTTATGGAGTTAAGGTTTCATGTGTTTCCCGGCATAATTTTAACGGGCTTTCTATAATGGATACTGAAGTTGGTGACGAAAACTATAATCAACATATGGCGTATCTTAAAAAGACAATAGATATGGCAAAGGCTCTCGGAACTCGACTAGTCCGGGTTATGACATTTAATAAGCAAATGGTTATTTGGGGAACAAATGGTGCTGACAGGTGGGTTGCAGGAGGAAATAAATCTTGGAATAAATTTTTGAAGTTATTTGAAAAACCCATACAACTTGCAGAGGATGAGGATGTTGATTTAGTCATGGAAACCGGAACAAATGCGATGATAGTTTCAGGTTATTTGGCAAGAAAAATGATAGAAGATTTAGGAACAAAACATTTAAAGGTTCTATGGGATATTGCTAATTCACTTTATTGTGCAGATATTCCTTTCCCAGATGCCTATGAAGAAATACGTGATTATCTTGGACATATTCATATGAAAGATATGAAAGTAGATATTCCAAAAGCTACTGTCAATTTTCGTTCTTTGGGTCGGGGAGATCTTGCTCCTTATTTGGAAGATATTGCTAATGCTCTTAGAAAAGATAATTATAATGGTGTAATATCATTAGAGAGCGTCTATCGACCAGATGGTGGAACTTTTGAGGATGGATATTATAAATCAATCGAGGTAATGAAAGAATTGTTTGGATAAAAAAATAGTAAAATATCATTATATAGAGGGTTGCTATATTGGAATATAAATCTAATAAATATAAATAATATTTTAGGAGGAAAATAATAATAATGAAAACTGTTGGTTTTATTGGACTTGGTGATATGGGAATGGGAATGGCAAAGAATCTTCTTAGGGGTGGATTTAGAGTTAAGGGATTTGATTTACGCGAAGATAGATTAAAAAATTTTGCAGAAGCAGGTGGAGAAGCTGTAAAGAATTGTGCTGAGGCCGGTGACAATGTTGATGCTGCTTTTGTAATGGTGCTTAATGGAAGTCAGGCAAAAAGTGTGATTCTAGGAAAGAATAGCTTGCTTGATACCATGAAGCCAGGGTCGATTATCATAATCACCGCTACAATTGGTCGAAAAGATATTAAAGATATTGAAGTAGCCGTAAAGGAAAAGGGTATCAGGATGGTTGATTCGGGCGTTAGCGGAGGGCGAAATGGTGCTAATGCTGGTACTTTAACTTTAATGGTTGCTGCTAAGCATGATGTATTTGAGGAATGCCGAGATCTTTTTAATGCAATTGGTAAGAATATTCATTATGTTGGTGAAGAGATTGGAATGGGGCAAGTTGTAAAATCATGCTTGCAAGCCTTGATTGGAGTTACTTTTGAAGGAGTTTTTGAAACATTAGCCCTGGGAGCAAAAGCTGGTGTAAGACCAGAAGTACTATATGATGTTATCAGCACAACCGGAGTGGGGGGTCCTTTATTTCAAAGTACTACAAAATTTATTATGGAGCGTAAGTTTAAAAATACCGGGAGTCATATTGGTACAATGTATAAGGATTTAGGTATTACTATGAGTCTGGCAAAAGAATGTGGAGTTCCAATGTTTGCAACAAGTATTGCAATGGAAATGTTTCAAGCAGGTATATCATCATTCCCCGATGAAGATAATTGGTCAGTTGTGAAGATTCTTGAACGTATCACAGGTGTTGAGGTAAAAAAAGACGAGTAGTATTTCAAAAAAATAACCTGGAAAACATATGGTTTTCCAGGTTATTTTTTTTGAGAGAATTTTTAAATAATGCTATTAAAGGTCATGTAGATTTTTTAGAAACCTCTTCCAAATAGGACTTTTATGTTCTACTGGAATCTATGCACCATATCAGTAAGAGAGAAAGAGCTAGGTATAATATTATATGACATCTATCATATGTAGGTTGTGGATGTGGACATAACTAAAACTTCAGAAAAAATATCATGAGTATTTTGGATAGGTTCATATTACAAATGTACCGTATAGATGTGTAACCCTATATAGTTAACAGTTAGTTAACAGAGGTATTTTATACTAGATGATAAAGAAGGAATTATGAAAAAAAGTACTGATTCTATACAAAAATTCACAGGTCTGTGGACTGCTAATAATTATAAAAGAACTCCTATGTTTAATTCAGGGGAATCTGGAAAAATAACTATTTCTAAAAAAGATAAAGGTATATTACGTAGATTGGCAACAAAAGTAGCTAGTTTATCTAATCGTCCTATTGAGGAAGAAAAACGAAAATTGTGGTATGAGCATAATTCATTAAGGCCAATACGTCCATTGGTTTTTTGTGACCCGGAAAATGGGTGGAATGAGATAATTACCAAAGACCAGATAGACTGTGCAGGAGAACTTGCTCAAAGATGGGAGATAGTTTTACGTAAAGAAATTTTTTGGGGAGAACTAATGTTGGATGATAAAGTAATTGAGCCAAACTTTGACATTGGATACACGTATAATGAAAGCAATTGGGGAGTTGAGCCAATAATACAAGGTGGAGAGGACGGTGGGGCATATACCTGGGAAGCCCCGATAAAAAAATACAGTGATATTGATAAGTTGCATTTTCCAATAATAAACGTTGATTACAAAGCAACTCAAAGAACATTAGAAGTCGCTAATGATACTTTTGGTGATTTGTTAAAAGTAAGAAAAATTGGGTTTTGGTGGTGGTCGCTTGGGTCGACCTATCTCCTTGCTTTGCTAAGGGGGTTGGATACTATGATGATTGATATGTATGACAATCCTAAATTAATACACAGGTTAATGAAAATTATTAGTGAAGGAACTTTAGAAAAACTAAATTTTTTAGAAAAAAATGGTTTATTATCAATAAATACTGACCGTTATGTTGGGTCTGGTGGTTTTGGATATACAAAAGAACTACCAACTAAGGGATTTGACAATTCTAAAGTGAGAACAATAGATATGTGGGGATTTTGTGAGAGCCAGGAAACTGTGGGAATATCACCACAAATGTTTGAAGAATTTATTTTCCCATATCAACTTCCTATACTTAAACGTTTTGGATTAAATTGTTATGGTTGTTGTGACCCCTTAGATCAAAGGTGGTA
>JAGGWH010000152.1 GCA_021157585.1 Bacteroidales bacterium
AACCATCTAGAACACGAAGGATTTCGTCCATATTACGACCAACATTCAATGGATAATACATCACTAAACGGATTTTCTTTTTAGGATCGATAAAGAATACGGCACGAACAGCAGCAGTTTCGCTTTCACCCGGCTGCAACATTCCATACAATTTAGATACTTTCATATCGATATCTGCAATAATTGGGAAATCGAAATAAACACCAGTCTTTTCACGTACATTCTGAACCCAAGCAAGATGAGAGTGAATACTATCAATACTTAATCCCATAAGTTCTGTATTTAAGGCGTCGAATTCGCCTTTCCGTTGTGCAAATCCTGTCATTTCAGTTGTACAAACTGGAGTAAAATCGGCAGGGTGAGAAAATAAGACTACCCACTTGTCTTTTGCAAACTCAGAAAATTTTATTTTTCCTTTAGTTGTTACGGCTGTAAAATCTGGTGCTTGATCGCCAATTACCGGCATTTTTGAAATTTGTACTTGTTCTTCCATAGTATTTTGTTTTTTATATTTATTAAATGAATATTATTTTTTATTGATGATGCAAAAGTAAATCTAATATATACATAAGTCAAATCGATTGTTTTTATATTATGATAGATTTTATCTATATTTGTGCTATGATTACACTTATCCAATTAGAATACATCGTTGCAGTTGACACTTTTAGGCATTTTGCAACAGCAGCAAGTAAATGCTTTGTAACGCAACCCACTTTGAGTATGCAAATAAAAAAGCTTGAAGATCATTTAGATGTAATAATTTTTGACCGGACTAAACAGCCCGTTGTTCCAACTATGCTTGGCGAAAAGGTAATTGAACAAGCACGAATAGTTTTACTCGAGAACTCCAGAATAAATCAAATTATCCAAGAGGAAAAAGAAGATCTTAGCGGTGAAATCCGCATTGGTATTATTCCTACAATTTCTCCTTATCTCTTACCTCGCTTTACTGGAGAATTAAAAGCCAAACATCCGAAGATTAAAATGAAAATTGAGGAAATGGTAACTGAAAACATTGAAGAGCAACTAAAAAAGGATTTAATTGATGTTGGAATTTTGGTAACTCCTCTTCATAACCCCGGAATTATTGAACATCCTTTATATTATGAAGAGATGCAAGTATACTCTAACGAAAAACATCAATTTACTCATCAAGCAATTATAGAAATTAAAGATATTGCAACACCCGAAATTTGGTTACTGAGCGATGGCCATTGTTTCCGCCATCAGGTAATTAATCTATGCGACATAAAAAGCTTTGAATCTGATGCTTTACCCTTCGAATTTGAAGGAGGAAATTTAGATACTTTGATGCGAATTATTGATAAAGAAGGCGGTTATACACTTATTCCTGAACTCAGCGGGTTGGAACTCAAAGGAGAAAGAGCAAGTCAGGTTCGTAGATTTCATGATATAACTCCTTTAAGAGAAGTGGGATTAGTCTATACTCGTAAATTTGCTAAAACCAAACTAATTGAAAGCCTTACCAAAACAATACAAGAATCCGTTCCAAGTCATATGCTCAACAAAAACCGAGGGACAATAGTAGAGTGGAAATAAAAAAAACTGTAAAACCCCTTACATTACAAATTACATTAAGTGAAGCCGAACTATTCTTTCTACACAAAAGATTTTCAACTTCACTCAGAATGACTTAATTATCTATTTAAACAGCTTTTACTTTTTAGTTATATCCTCAAAGGTATCCTCAATATAACCGGGGGTACTTATTATTTTCATAAAGGTTCCCATAGTTAATTCCGGCCAATACAAGGCAATTCTGTACTTTCCGTGCAACATTGTTACTTCTTTTCCCTGCAAGATAATCTCATAAGGCATAGCGGCTAAATGACTTTCTCCGATGATGGGTAAGAATTCCGATTCGCCTTCTTCCGTATTTGTTAGAGCAAGTCCAAAAACCGCCACCTTTTGCTCGCTAAATACTTGTTTATAAACTATTTTTACATTTGTAGATGCTACCACTTTTTGCTGAATATATTCTAAGCCCTCTTCAAAACTATTATAGGTTTCCAACTCAATAGGATCATCAAAATAAGGCATCATTACTTTATAATGATAATTAGTCAATTTATCCACTTCCAATTCTCCACCAAAAGAGCTTAACTTTCCGTACAAATCAGTAAGCACATGTTTTGCATCGCTATCAATTTTTCGTAAAACACTGATTTGCTTCCCGATATCATCTCGGAAATAAGCATAAAACATATACATTGGATTTTGTATGCTAAGAGTAACACCTTCACTTGTTTTAAGTAGACCTATCTTAAGAACAGAGGCTAATGCACCACGATCTTTAAATGAAAGACCGGCTTTTTGTAGGTCATCACGCGTAAAACAAATAACCAACATATTATCTGATTGCATGGGTTTATATTGACCAATAATTGTAAAATTTTTACTTTCAATACCCATTACTATCTCTTCACTGAGCTGCACCATAGATTTATCCTGCATATTTACCTTAAGAAATGGAGCATAAGATTGTTGTGCTATACTTAAACCAAAAGCTAGCAAAAAAATGACGGTTGTACTAAGGATTCGTTTTATCATAACAAAATATATTTAATTAATTAGTTATCTGAATGTGATGTCAAATATATTGATAAATAATTAACCATGTTATTCATTTCACAATAAATTTTAATTCTAAATAGCCTATTTAAATGCGAAAAAATTGTTAATTGTTTTGGGAATAACAAAGAAGATATTACTTTTGTAGTGTTTTTAAAAAAACAATGTTATTAAATTAACATTAACTTCTTAAAATAAATTTTTGTTTTATAATTTAGGTTTTTTGGTTTGCCTCTCGGGTGGTTCTGAGAGGCTTTTTTTGATAAAAAAATATATAAAGCCAAATTAATTAAAGAGAGTACTCTTTGGCTTGCATTATCACTTTCTTTAAAAATCAAAAAAAGAAATATGCGTTTTTTAGTCCCTTTTCCCTATTTTTGCCATAATGAAGCGCTACCAAAACCTTATCCTTTCAATCCTTTCGGGAGTCTTATTTGGCTTAGGGTGGCCACCCAATGGCATTCCGTTTATTTTATTTTTTGCATTTATTCCTCTTCTATTACTCGAAGATAATATTGCCAAAGGCTTGGGAGGAGCTAAAACTTGGCGAGTGATAAGCTATGCCTATCTTGCTTTTATCATTTGGCATATCATTAGTGTTTGGTGGATTTGGAATGCTTCGGATTATGGAGCCGTAATGTCTATACTACTCAACGCTTCCTTTATGACGATTGCTTTTGGTCTGTATTCGTGGACAAAAAGATATTTCAATAAAGGTGAAACGCCATATTTTATCCTCCTTATTTATTGGATAACTTTTGAGTATTTTCACCTTGATTGGGCATTGTCTTTTCCTTGGCTAAATATAGGCAATGCTTTTGCTAAATATCCGTCCATTATTCAGTGGTACGAATACACAGGAATATTTGGAGGCAGTCTTTGGATTTTACTTTTAAATATCGGATTTTATAAACTTTATCGTTTGGTAATTCAAACGAAAGAATACAAAAAAGCGGGCTTTTTTAGCATCTGGTTAATTACTTTAATTGCTATTCCTATTATACTTTCCTCTGTCCGCTACACCAATTATATTGAAACTGAAAATCCTGTGGATATTGTTGTTGTTCAGCCCAATATGGATCCTTACGGAGAACAATATAGCGCACCTCCACAAGAAGTTATTCATCGAATAATTAAGCTTAGCAAACCTTTACTGGATTCGAATACTACATTTATCCTTGCTCCCGAATCTGCTATACAAGAGCATTTGCAAGAACCTCATTTCAATTATTCTACAAGTTTAGGATCAAGAACTATTTCTATTCCTATGCTGAAAATTTTCATTTCAAATTATCCAAATCTAAATTTATTGATTGGTCTTTCTTCCTATAAATTTTTAAAAGAGCCAACCGTTACAGCACGAACAACAAAATCGGGAGCATTTTATGATGAATACAACAGCGCTTTATTTTTAAATCGGTTTGATAAACGTGAGCATTATCACAAATCAAAATTTGTTCCGGGTGCGGAAAAAATGCCATTTCAAAAACTTCTCGCACCATTTCAACAAATAGCTTTTGATTTAGGTGGCACCGTAGGAAGTCTTGGTTACGATACGGAAAGGAGAGTGTTTACTTCGGCAGATGGCCAATATAAGATTGCACCTTTAATTTGTTTTGAATCTGTATTTGGTGAATTCACCAACGGTTTTGTACAAAATGGGGCACAGCTTCTATTTATAATTACTAATGATGGTTGGTGGGGAAATACATCGGGTTATAAACAGCATTTAATGTTTGCTTCTTTACGAGCAATAGAAACTCGCAGAAGTATTGCGCGCTCTGCCAATACAGGTATATCCTGCTTTATAAATCAACGCGGCGACATTTATGAAAAAACAGAATATTGGGTTCAAGATGCAAAAAAAACTACTTTAAATGCTAATAGTGATATTAGTTTTTATGTCAGATACGGAGACTATATCGGACGTTTATCGGCTTTCACTGCCATACTTTTTCTTCTTATTAGTTTTTCTATGATGCTTAGAGGGAAAGGGAATGAATTGAGCAATCATATTAGATAATTAAAATACAAATAATCGTACTTTTGCAACTTAAATTTTAATTTATGTTTGAGAATAGAGAAAAGCGTACTGAACTTTCGGAATTAGGTGAATTCAAATTAATTGATCGCCTAACTAAGAATGTAGCTAACCGACAAAAATCAACCATTTTAGGAATAGGTGACGACGCTGCAATTTTAAACTTTGAAAACGACAAAGTTTTACTTTCTACAGATCTGTTAATTGAAGGCATTCATTTTGATTTAAGCTATATGCCTTTAAAACATTTGGGTTATAAAGCGGTAATGGTCAACCTCTCAGATATTGCTGCAATGAATGCAACTCCCACACAAATAACCGTAGGATTAGCCGTTTCTAATCGATTTTCTGTTGAAGCATTGGAAGAGATTTACGCCGGAATGCTTCTTGCCTGCAAAAAATACAATGTTGATTTAGTAGGTGGAGATACAACATCGAGTACCAGCGGCTTAATACTTTCTATTAGCGTACTCGGTACAGCAAAAGCCGGAAATATTGTAAAAAGAAGTACAGCAAAAGCCGGAGATTTAATAGTTGTAAGTGGCGATTTAGGTGCAGCATATGCAGGATTATTATTGCTAGAACGTGAGAAAGAAGTATTTAAGAAAGACCAAAACATACAACCCGATTTAGGTGGTAACGAATATGTTCTTGAGCGTCAGTTACGCCCGGAAGCTCGTGTAGATATGATTAAGCGTTTTGCCGATATGAAATTAATACCAACAGCAATGATTGATATCTCTGATGGTTTAGCATCTGAAGTCATGCATCTTTGCAAGGAATCTGCTTTAGGTTGTAATCTGTATGAGGAAAAAATACCTATCGACCCACAAACGGTTAGTGTTGCCGAATTATTTAATATTCACCCTATAACCTGTGCTTTAAATGGTGGCGAAGATTATGAACTTTTGTTTACAGTAAGTCAAAACGACTTTGAAAAAATTAATGGTCAAGGCGAATTTTATATTATTGGGCATATGACCGAAACAGGAGAGGCCAAAAATTTAATTACAACTTCGGGCGAAGTCATTCCAATTACAGCTCAAGGATGGGATGGAATTAAAATGGACGATAAGCACTAAATTGATTTTTATTAATTTTCATTACTTTAGATTGCTGAAATGAGCCATAATCAACAACTCATCGATCAACTACACCTTCAAATCCGAAGCTTGCCACAATCGCCCGGGGTTTATCAATATTTTGATACTGAAGACAAGATAATATATGTCGGCAAAGCTAAAAATTTAAAAAAAAGAGTAGCGTCATATTTCAATAAAGAAAAAAGTGCAAGCGGAAAACTACGTGTTTTAGTTTCTAAAATTGTCCGTATAGAATTTATGGTTGTTGATACCGAACTCGATGCTCTTTTGCTGGAAAACAACCTTATAAAAAAATATCAACCTCGCTATAATATTCTTCTAAAAGACGATAAAACATTTCCGTGGATTTGTATTAAAAACGAGCCTTTCCCTCGTATTTTCTCTACACGGAACATAATAAAAGACGGAAGTGAATATTTTGGACCCTATGCATCAGTAAAAATGATGAATACTGTTCTATATTTGGTTCATCAGCTTTACCCTATTCGCTCTTGTAAACTTCAATTAACTAAACAAAATATTGCCGCAAAGAAATTTAAAGTCTGTTTAGATTATCACATAGGGAAATGCCTTGCTCCTTGTGTTGGTAAACAAAGCGAAACAGAGTATATGGAAAGTATTCAAGAAATAAGAAATATTATAAAAGGCGATATTGTTTCTCTCATTTCCAACCTTAAAGGCAGGATGATGAGTTATGCAAAAGAAATGGAATTTGAAAAAGCACAATTATTAAAAGACAGAATTGATCTTTTAACTTCATATAGAAGTAAATCATTAGTTGTAAATCCTAAAATACACAATGTTGATGTTTTTTCTTTTATTATAGAAGATGATAAAGCTTTTGTAAATTTCTTAAAAATAATTAACGGAGCCATTGTCCAAACACACACTATCGAATTAAAAAAGCGCCTTGAAGAAACTAATATACAACTGTTAGAATTGGCTATGGCCGAATTATATTCACGCTTTGGAAGTAATGCTAAAGAAATAATTCTTCCTTTTAAAATTGACCTTTCGTTCCCCGACTCAAAAATTACCATTCCAAAAAAAGGAGATAAAAAACAATTACTTGATTTATCAACACGCAATGCTCACTTTTATCAATTAGAGCGTCAAAAACGAAAAGATTTAGTTGATCCCAACCGTCATAGCAAACGAATTTTAGAACAACTGCAACACGACTTACATATGAAAGTTATACCGGAACATATAGAATGTTTTGATAATTCTAACTTTCAAGGTGATTATCCCGTAGCAGCTATGGTGATGTTTAAAAATGCAAAACCATATAAAAAAGGATATAGGCATTACAATATTAAAACTGTTGAAGGTCCTGATGATTTTCATTCTATGGAAGAAGTTATTTACAGACGGTATAAACACTTGTTAGATGAAAAAAAGCCTCTTCCCCAGTTAATTGTTGTAGATGGAGGAAAAGGACAATTAAGCGCTTCTGTACGTAGTTTAGAAAAATTAAATTTACGAGGTAAAATTAGTATTATAGGGATTGCCAAAAAACTTGAAGAAATTTATTTTCCAAATGATAGTCTGCCTTTATATATCAATAAAAAATCGGAGAGTTTAAAGCTTATTCAAAATTTACGTGACGAAGCACATAGATTTGGAATAACTCATCATCGCAATAAACGTGATAAAGGAACTTTAAAAACAGAACTTACTGATATTAAGGGCATAGGCAAACTAACTGCGGAGCTTTTACTTCGAGAGTTTGGTTCAGTTCTCAAAATAAAAAAGCTGGAAAAAGAAGCTATTGCAAACACGATAGGGCAAGCAAAAGCCGAAATCGTTTTTAAATACTTTAAGAACAAGGCATAAAAAAAGCCTCGTCCGTCAGTTGACGAACGAGGCCTATTATTTTATTGTAAGGTAAACTTAATCGGCATTCTATATTGAACACGTACAGGTTTTCCACGTTGTTTTCCGGGACTCCATCTTGGCATCTTTTTAATTACACGAACTGCTTCTTCATCACAGCCGCCTCCGATACCACGGAGTATCTTAACGTCGGTAACACTACCATCACGCTCTACAACAAAGGTTACATACACACGACCACTAATGCCACTTTCTTTTGCCATACGTGGATACTCAATGTTTTTACCAATGAATTTGTACATTGCAGCTTCGCCACCGGGAAACTCAGGCATATTCTCAACAACCAAGAAAATTTGTTCTTCCTCAATTTCTTCCTCTTCGACAACAAATTCAAATTCTGCCATCTCTTCATCTTCATCAAATTCGATATCTATTTCAATATCGTCTTCCACATCAACATCATCCTCAACAACATTGATAATTGTTACTTGTGGAGGTGGTTTTGGTGGAGGTGGTTTAACTTTCTGTTCGGTAATTGGAATAATCTCCTCAGGAGTATCATCCACCATTCGCTCAATATTGCTATATTCAACTTTATCGTACGATTTGTATTCAAAAGCAACCAATACCACAGCAAGAGCTAAAACAAAGCCTATTTCTAGAAAAATTGTTCTCTTATTTTCCAGATTTGCTTTTTCGGATTTTTTTTGTTCCATAATTCTCCTTTTTCCTGCTTAAAATTCTAATTTTAAAGCCGCTAAATTATTAATAAATTCTTTTTCCTCGATAAAAGTGGGTAAAAAACTATTTTAACCACTATGGTAGAGCTTTATGCTTCCACCATATTTTTATATACTCCGCTGCTTAACAAGCTTTCCAACTCAGCAAAATCGTTAATTTTAACCTTAATAATCCATCCTTTTCCGTAAGGATCCTGATTAACCAATTCCGGAGTAGCTTCAAGTTCTTCGTTAAATTCAACAACTTCTCCAGAAATTGGCATAAATAAATCCGAAACTGTTTTTACAGCTTCGATAGTGCCAAAAACTTCTTCCTTGGATAAATTTTCACCTTCAGAGTCAACTTCAACAAAAACAATATCACCTAATTCGCTCTGGGCAAAATCGGTGATACCAACAGTTGCTTCATCGCCTTCAACCAAAACCCATTCGTGATCTTTTGTGTACTTTAAATTTTCTTTAATGTCCATGTCTATAAATTATAAATCAGATAATTGCGTTTAAATGTTTCTTTAAAAACTGTGGTTCATCAAACCATTTGCAATATTATTAATATTTTTTGATTTTTTTGAGTTACCAACAAAGATATATTCTATATAAACAACAAAATAAGAACTAAGCCTTTCTATCTGACTATAAGTATAAAAACAAAAAACATACCAAAACTCAACAATTGTAGTTTTTTGCAAATAATATTACGGAAATATGTCGATAAAATTTAAGAGTAATTGTCTCTGAACAAGGCTTACATCTATATTCAACCGTTCAGCAGCTAAAGCATAAACTTCCTCAATTGCAAATTCCGAATTATCTGTTTCAAGAAAAATACGATTTAAAGGCAGGTGTTTGATACTTTTGCTGGCTTTTGATGTTTGTTGATAAAGCTTATGTCCGAAAGAAATATAAAAACCCATATCTATCAACTGCTTTGCTAGCTGATAGCTTCCATTAAAACCATGCACTATCCATTTTTGCTTTGCTTTAATGGCTATTCTCAGCTGAATAATCTCATTAAAAGACTTTACAATATGTAATATTAAGGGTTTATGATATTTTTCAGACAGATTTATTTGTTGCTTAAAAGCTTTTAACTGAATATTAAAATCAACATTACAAACTTTATCTAACCCACATTCGCCTATGGCTAAAAAAGAATTCTTATCAATATGGCTTTTTATATTCTGCATTTTTTTGTCTAAATCCATTTCCTTAACAAACCAAGGATGAACTCCCATAGAATAATAGGAACATATTTCTATATCAACATTCACTCTTTCCGAAATATCAACTATTTGAATATTTGCTGATTTTCGTATTTTATGAGTATGTATATCGATATAGTTCAAGTGAAACATCAATTATATATGTTTACAAATTTAAAAGAAAATAGGCTATCAAATAACGAACAAAAGAAAGGAAAAATACCTAATTTTGTTTCAAATAGAGATTATGGCGAAAAGCAATAAATTCAATTATATAATTAATCCTGAAGATGAGGCGAGAAGGATTAAAAGTAAATACAAAACTTTACTAAAATCTTGGCGTCCAAAAGAAGCGACAAAAGAAAAGGACAGAAAGCTTATAATAAAAGCATTTAAAGTCGCCAATGAAGCTCATCAAGGAATGCGACGCAGGAGTGGCGAGCCGTATATTTTTCATCCTGTTGAAGTTGCTTTAATCTGTGTAAACGAAATTGGTCTCGGAACAAAATCTATTATAAGTGCCTTATTGCACGATGTTGTTGAAGATACCGATTACAGCATAGATGACATCCGCTCTTTATTTGGCGATAAGATTGCTCAAATTATTGACGGACTAACTAAGATAAGAGAAATATTTGGTAATCAGCCAATAGAATCTATGCAAGCCGAAAATTTCAAACGCTTACTCTTAACCCTCTCCGATGATGTTCGTGTAATTTTGATTAAACTTGCCGACCGCTTACATAATATGCGTACGCTTGATGCGATGCCTGAAGAAAAACAACTTAAAATTGCATCAGAAACCACCTATTTATATGCTCCATTGGCACATCGCTTAGGCTTACACTCTATTAAAAGCGAATTAGAAGATTTGGCTTTACGTTATACCGATAAAGAAGCTTTTCAGCTAATTAAAACTAACTTACTTAACACAAAAGTTGAGCGTGATAAATTCATCCGCAACTTTGTTCGTCCAATAAAAAAAGAACTCGATAAACAAGGTATAAAATATCAAATTGTTAGTAGAGAAAAATCTATATCCTCCATTTGGTACAAAATGAAAAATAAAGGGGTTCCCTTTGATGAAGTTTTTGATGTTTTCGCTGTACGGATAATTATAGATACCCCCTTAGAAACAGAAAAAAGTGTCTGTTTGAATACATATTCCATAGTTACAGACAAATACCTACCTAACAGACAACGTTTTAGGGATTGGATATCAACACCTAAAGCCAATGGTTACGAATCTCTACATACTACTGTAATGAGTAAATCAGGACGGTGGGTAGAAGTTCAAATCAGGACAAAACGCATGGACGAAATTGCAGAAAAAGGCTATGCTGCCCATTGGAAATATAAGTCGGATGTAAGAAAAGTTGAAGGGGGATTAGACGAATGGCTGATTAAGGTTAGGGAACTTTTACAAGGTAGCGAAATAGATGCTTTGGATTTTATGAGCGAATTCAAATTAAATCTATTTTCAAAAGAAATTATGGTTTTTACTCCAAAAGGCGATGTAAAAACCCTCCCATTAGGAGCAACAGCACTTGATTTTGCGTATAATATACACTCCGAAGTTGGAAATAAATGCATTGCAGCCAAAGTAAATCATAAGGTTGTTTCTCTGGATTATGTCCTAAAACAAGGTGATCAGGTTCAGATTTTAACTTCTGATACTCATAATCCAAGTGAAGAATGGTTTTCTTATCTGAAAACAGCAAGAGCAAAAAGCAGTTTAAAAACAGCTATTAAGGAAATTAAAAAAAAGGCAACCGATCAAGGGAGATTACAATTATCGATTATTTATGGAAATCTGAAAATAGAAAATACTCGTGAAAACCGCTTAAAATTATCTACTTATCTGAACTGTAAATCAAAAACCGATTTTTATTACAAACTGGCAAAAGGAGTAATTGAAGAGCGCACTATACGCGAATGTTTTGAAATAACAGATGGTTTTAATTGGAAGAAATACATTCCTTTTTGGCGGCCAAAAACCGAGACAGATAAAAACCTTAAAAATATCATTCAAGACGAAATAAAGAAAAACCCAAATAATCTACTTCTTGATAAAAGCATTAAAAATATCAAGTTTAATGTAGCGGCTTGTTGCAACCCGATTCCGGGTGATGATGTAATTGGAATCAGCCTTCCGGGAAAACCTATTCAGATTCATCGTACCAATTGCGAAAAGGCTATATCACTAATGTCAACCTTTGGTAATCAGATTATTAAAGCAAAATGGAATGAGGGAGAGAAAGTGGGGTTTTTAGCCGGCATCTCTATTTCTGCTAATGAAACATTTGGTTTAATTTCTTCTATTGTTGAAGTGATAACAAAAGAATACCAAATCAATATACGGACATTTCACTTAATAAGTTCGGGAGGAACGGCTAAAGGAACGGTTACTTTATATGTTTCGGATAGTAATGTTCTTAAAAAATTAATCAAAAATATTAAAGCTATTGAGGGTGTAATATCGGCAGAACGAATAGACGAAATTAAAGATTATCATTAATCATTTCCAAAAAATAATCCCAAACCGGATCTGTGGGTGGTTTCGCATTTATTTGTAGTAACTCTTTCTTTACAGGATGAATAAATTCTATATGGCGAGCATGTAAATGAATAGATAAATCTTTGTTAGCACGATTAAATCCGTACTTTACATCTCCTTTTATTGCGCATCCTATATATGCTAATTGACATCTTATTTGATGATGCCTTCCGGTTAACAGTTCCACCTCAAGTAAGTGATAACGATCGCTTTTGCCTAAGTAACTATATTTTAACTCTGCCTTTTTAGCTCCCAAAATATTTTCCGTAACAACAAAAGATTTATTTTTTTGTTCATTCTTTTTAAGATAATGCCTTAAATGGCCATGCTTCTCGGGAGGAGGATTTTGAACAACAGCCCAATATGTTTTAGACAAATCTCTATCCTTAAATATTTTCGATAAACGCGATGCTGCTTTATCGGTTTTAGCAAAAATAACCAGCCCGCTTGTTGGCCTGTCTAAACGATGAACTAATCCTAAATATACATTTCCGGGTTTATTATATTTCTCTTTTAAATAAGCTTTTATAATTTCTGTCAGAGGTAAGTCTCCGGTTTTATCGCCTTGAACTATTTGCGATGGCTTTTTATTTACTATCAATAAATGATTGTCTTCATAAATAATATCGACACCGTATTTTTTTTGTAATTCATCCATACTAATTAAGCTTAGAAACAAAAAAACGACTAATAAGCTGTCGATAAATATTTGCAATAAACCAAGCCAAAACAACACCTAATATTGCACCGCCAATAATATCGCCGGGATAATGTACTCCAAGATAAATTCTACTATAAGAAACAACAATCGCCCAACTAAAAAGCAAGAAAGTAAAAACAGTATTTGCTTTTAAAAATTTTACTAAAAAATAAGCTAAAGCAAAACTATTGGCAGCATGCGAACTTACAAAACCGTAATTTCCACCTAAGTAATTATTTAATACATGTACTTGTTCCTGTATATCTGGATTATGACTGGGTCTGTAACGAGCTACGGCATCTTTAATAAAACCCGAAATTTGATCGCTTAAAACAATTAATAAAGCCAGGCTTAATAAAACAACTATCGATTCCCAGCCATATTTTTTAATTAAAAGGTATAAAAGAAAAATATAAAAAGGTATCCAAATCAGCTTATTGCTGAACCACCACATCAAAAAATCAAAAAAACCATTATGAAAACTATTTAAAACCAAAAAGACCTGCTTGTCCAACTCTGTTAAAAAGTCTAACATGACTTATTTGTTTTTAGTAAATAATGCCCAAAGTTTATCTTTTAGTTCATCGAGTCCTTTTTGGGCAACAGAAGAAATAAAAACATGTGGTATCCCTTGAAGTTCGGCGCTAATCATCTCTTCCAATTCATCGTCTAACATATCCGATTTTGATACTGCAAGTAAGCGGTCTTTATCGAGTAATTCCGGATTAAATTGTTGTAATTCATTTAATAGAATTTTATATTCTTTCCGTATATCATCGCTAGATGCGGGAACTAAAAACAATAAAACAGCATTCCGCTCAATATGTCGTAAAAATCTTAATCCCAGCCCTTTGCCTTCATGTGCGCCTTCAATAATTCCGGGTATATCTGCCATTGCAAACGATAAATTATCGCGATAGCTTACAATTCCTAAATTTGGGACTAAAGTAGTAAAGGGATAATCTGCTATTTCCGGTTTAGCAGCAGAGAGCACCGATAATAATGTTGATTTACCTGCGTTTGGGAAACCTACTAAACCTACATCAGCTAAAACTTTTAATTCAAATAATATTTGTTGTTCTAAATACTCTTCTCCTGGTTGAGCATATTCCGGAGCTTGATTTGTTGATGTTTTAAAATGATCGTTTCCCAAACCTCCACGACCTCCTTTTAGGAGGATATGAGATTCACCATCTTCTATTACTTCGCAAATTACTTCACCTGTTTCAAAATCCTTACAAACAGTACCGAGAGGCAATTCTATTATAGCATCGGCTCCATCGGCTCCCGTACTGCGAGAACGCCCTCCGTTTGCTCCACCATCGGCACGTAAATGACGAGTATAACGCAGATGTAATAAAGTCCACAGGTTTTTATTTCCAACCGCAACTACATCGCCACCTTTTCCGCCATCTCCACCATCGGGGCCGCCTTTTTCTATATATTTTTCTCGCCTAAAATGCACCGATCCGGCACCTCCTTTTCCGGAGCGGCAGTAAATTTTTATATAATCGACGAAGTTTGAATTCACTATAATTTTTTATTTAAATAATACCTAACGACTTCTTAACAAGGCTTTGTCCATAGTTTCTACTAAGCGTTCAAAAATTTCATCTTGACTACCATGACCATCAATACTAACAAATGTTCCTTGATTTTCGTAATAATTACCCACAGCTACAGTGTGGTCAATAAATTCATCTATACGATTAATAATCATCTCCATACTTGCATCATATGGGCGTCTGTTTTTCGTTTTACCTCTAGCACTAAGGCGTTTAAAACATTCTAAAGTAGAAGTCTCCAATCCGATAGCAATAGAAACACTTTGATTTAACTTTAATAATAATCCATCAAGTATATAAGCCTGTACCATTGTTTTAGGGAAGCCTTTAAAAACGAAGCCCTTTGCCTCAGGATGTTCCTGTATTCGCCTCTCTATTAATGTAATAGCAATTTCGTCAGGAACAATCTCACCTTTTTTCATATATGGTGCAGCTTTCCTACCAATTTCGGTATTATCCAACACTTCTTTACGAAGCATTTTTCCGGTAGAAATATAAACCAAATTATATTTTTCTGCCAATTTTAAAGCCTGAGTACCTTTCCCCGATCCCGGAGGACCGTAAAGCACAACATTAATCCAAGTTTTTCTTAGGGTTTGCTGTATAGAATCGGTAATGGTATTAAAAATATCTTTAATTTCTCCCGTTCCCTTTATTGGAGTATATTTTCCTTTTGCTTTATAGAATTCTGCAACCGGTTTTGTTTTATTATCGTATTCTTTTAGCCTAAATTGTATTACTTCTTCAGTATCATCAGCACGACCGGAAACCTTAGACCGTTCCATCATTCTGCTAACAAGTTCTTCGCGTGGCACTTCTAAACTAATCATACACGTTAAAGGAGCGTTTATCCTTAGTAATAAACCGTCTAAAATATATGCTTGTACTGTTGTTCTTGGAAATCCATCAAAAAGAATTCCGTTTGGATTTACATTTTCGACTATACGTTTTTCTATGAGCTGAACAATTATTTCATCGGATACTAACTCCCCTCTTTCTATTACAGATTTAGCTTTCATTCCTAATTTAGTACCTTCAGCTATTTCTTCTCTAAGCATATCTCCTGTCGAAATATAGGTTAGATCATACTTTTCAAGCAGCATTTTCGACTGCGTTCCTTTACCTGCTCCCGGAGGGCCAAACAGTGCAATATTTAACATCTTACAGTTTTTTTTGAGTTGGATTAATGAGCTTATTATTAAATTTATTATTGTCTGTATTTCTATTCAATAATTTTATAAATATCGGGTAAGTTACGACCTAATCCATCATAATCGAGGCCATAACCAACAATAAAATCGTTGGGAATTTCTATTCCAATATAATCAACAGCATAATTTTTTTGAAATGATAGAGGTTTGTAAAGAAGGGTTGCTATTTTCACATCAGCAGCCTGCAAATGTTTAAGCTTTTGAATTGTATTTTCCATAGTAATTCCGGTATCGATAATATCTTCAACCACAATTACATCACGATCGGTCAAAGCTTCATCCAAACCTATCAGTTCACGAACAACATGAGTAGAAGACGTTCCTGAGTATGAGGACAACTTTACAAAACTAACTTCACAATCGATAGTCAACTTTTTAAATAAGTCAGAAGCAAACATAAATGCTCCATTTAATACAACTAAAAATAGTGGGTTTTTACCTTTATAATCGGCATTAATCTTGTCTGCAACTTGTGTAACAGCCTTATCAATTTTATCTGCTCCGATAGAAACAGCAAATCGTTTGTCGAGTAATTGTACTTCTTTCATATTTAATTACTTTATATCAATTCATTATTTAAAAACAAATAAAAAACACTCTCAGCATCATTAAGATTAATAACACAAGGGGAGTTTTGTATATTAAATTTGAATATGATTTTTAAGCTTTCAAAATTACCAAAAATTATTAGAACCTGAAAGATAAACAGAAATGTGTTCTTAATATAAATAAGTTAAGCTATTTGTCTTTTAGCACGAGCCGCTTTTAATGTTCTTTGTCGAGCTTTTTTTACTAACGTTTTCTCTACAAGTCCTTCAATAGGCTTGATAGATAGAGCTATAACACCTTTTATTCCCAAACTAATGAAAAAATTATTATAATATCTTTCTATCCAAGGTTCAATAAAAGCTTCTGACACCAAAAACAAAGCTAAGGCAAAAATAAATACAAAAGTAGTGGCACGTCTTCCTATTTTAGCTTCGGCTAAGTCATTTATTGTCTGCTCAAGCTGAACATTTTTTTCTTGAATTTCTAAGTTAACTTCATTTAGTTTATCGTTAGTTTGATCCAATTTACGTTGTAAACGATCGCTGATACGAGTTATTAACTTTATCTGATCGAGTAATTCAGAATAATTGTTTGTTAAATTATCTAACTCAGCAACAGTTTCTTCGGGAGATTTGTTTTCTTCGCTTAGGAAATTTCGCACACGATTTAAACAAGAAGCTTCATCTACAAAAATATCTTCTTTTTTCCGCTTCTTCCTAACAGCCATAGTTATTCTTCAATTTCGGTATATGTAAAGTGCAGTCCGGTTACGTCTTCGTAATCTTCGCCTGTTTCCATCATCTCTTCATCGTCTTCATCGTAGCACCATTCTACTTTTACCTCTTTATCGTCAAGTTCATTTATTTCCTTTAATCTTTTTAACACTTCTAAAATATACTTTGATGAACTAGTGTTAAAATATTCAAGGTAAACCTTCATATTAGTTATAGCCAAAGCGTTAGTACCATATTCAGTAATCCACTCAAGCAGTGGGTTATAAAATTCAAAAGAATTTTCAGGAATAGAACGACCACTTAATTCCAGTTTCCCCGTTTCAGCATTAAAATTAACATAGGGCGTTTGCTTAGTACCATTTAAAATTAACTCCTTCATCCTTTATCTTTCTTTTTATTTATCTTAACTAAAAAAGTAAACCGTGCTAAATCATTATCAAAATATTCTACATCATAAATCAAATCCAAGCCCGATTTACGCCTCATATCGATAAAACCCAATCCGGCTCCACCTTTATCAGAAATTTGATTATTAGTTAATACTTTACGATATAATTCCTTTAACTCTCCTTTTGACAGTTTGTTGACAAAATTAATCTTTTCCTCTACAATTTTAAGATGTTTTTTCAATAAAAAATTACTTGTTTTTAATAAGAAAAAATCATCTTCTTCGGAGAAGGAAAATTGTACTACGCGGACTTTATCATCAGGCTCTCCTTTAACGCTAAAATCGCGTGTGTGATGGAGAAGGTTTTGTAATTCTTCAACTGCGATATTAAAGATTTTCTTTCGCAATGAGTTACTTACGCCCATTTCTTCCGCTTTAAGTTCAATATCATTTAGTATCTCAACTACGTTAAGCGTATCTATTAATCCGTCAAAAGTGATAATTTCCTGTTTTGTGGGTGCTAACATTGACTTTTATTTATAGCTTCTCACAACAAAGATGACAATAAATAATTAATTTTAAAAGCTTTAGAACTGCTTTTTATTAATTTTATCGTAAAACGATAATTTTACTTTATGAAAACAGCTGTTGATTTTTTACTAAATATTACAAATAGCTTCAATAAAAACAGGCTCTAAACGAAGATTTATCGCTATTTTTGGATTATTAATAAGATTCTTATGCCGAGTTATTCAAGTATTATAAAATCAGGAAATGCCGATTTTGCTGAAACTTCTTTTAGTAATTTAATGAAGAAACGTATATATCACGTTTTACTTTTATCAAGCGCTTACGATGCTTTTATTTTAGAGGATGATGGCAGAATTGATGAACAGATTTTTAATGAATATGTTTCTTTAAACCTACGCTATCCCCCTCAATTTATTCTGGTTACCGATGAAGATGAAGCTTTTAAGATAATGGAAGAGCAAAATATTGATCTGGTAATTACTATGCTGAGTGCCGAAAAAGAATCTACTTTTGACTTTGCGGCTAACTTCAAAAAAGAATACCCTGATATTCCAATCGTTGCTTTAACTCCTTTTTCAAGAGAGGTTTCTTTACGGTTTGATAAAGAAAAAACACAAGTTTTTGATTATGTATTTAGCTGGTTGGGAAATGCCGATTTACTTTTGGCAATCATCAAACTTATTGAAGATAAAATGAACGCCGAATATGATATTAACGAAATTGGTGTTCAAGCTATTATTCTTGTTGAAGATTCCGTGCGTTTCTATTCAAGCTATTTACCAAATATCTACAAAATAATCTTTACCCAGTCGAAACAGTTTATGCAGGAAGGCTTAAACGAACACCAAAAAATGCTTCGTATGCGCGGTCGTCCTAAAATACTTTTTGCCACAACTTACGAAGATGCCATTAATTTATACGACAAATTTCATGATAACTTACTGGGAGTTATTACAGATATGAGCTATAAACATTATGGAATTAGAAACCAATTTGCAGGTCTGAATTTATGTCGACATATTAAAACTAATAATAAATACACTCCATTACTTATTCAATCTTCCGATGCAAACAACATACTTTTTGCTAAAGAAATAAAAGTCGGATTTTTACATAAACATTCTAAAAAATTACTCCGTGATTTACGACAGTTTATCATAAAGCATTTTGCTTTTGGTCCTTTTGAATTTATTGACCCTCACACACATAATGTAGTTGAAAAAGCCGCAGATTTAAAAGAAATGCAAGATAAATTGTATTTAATTCCTGATGCTTCTCTACGTTACCACATTACAAGAAACCATTTCTCCAAATGGCTTAATGCGCGAGCTCTCTTTGCTTTAGCAAATGTTTTTAAACAGGTTTCCGTACAAGATTTTGATAATCTTGACGATGCACGTCATTTTTTGTTTCAAATGATGCAGCATTTTAGAATTAGTAAAGGGCGCGGTGTTATTGCGGAATTTAATAGAGATAGCTACGACGAATATTTAATTTTTACCCGAATGGGTAATGGATCTATTGGCGGTAAAGCCAGAGGTCTTGCTTTTTTAGATTCTTTAATAAAAAGAAATAAGCTTCTTAGCAAATTCCCCGATGTACTTATCAGTATCCCTCGTACTATAGTTTTAAGTACCGATTTTTTCGATGAGTTTATGGAATCTAACGATTTATATAAAATTGCACTTTCAGAAGTGGATGATAAAAAAATTCTTGACAGTTTTGTATCTGCTCCTTTACCCGAAATTATAATAAAAAATTTACTCGCCTTTATTAAAATTGTAAGGAAACCTATTGCTGTTCGTTCGTCAAGTCTTTTAGAAGATTCTCACTACCAGCCTTTTGCCGGGATTTACTCAACCTATATGATTCCCAATCTACCTGAGAATCCGGATAAAATGATTCAAATGCTTAGCTTGGCCATCAAAAGCGTTTACGCATCAGCTTACTTTAAATCGTCAAAAGCATATATGACAGCTACTTCAAATTTGATTGACGAAGAAAAGATGAGTATCGTATTTCAGGAAGTTACAGGCTCCTCTCACGAAAATGTATTTTATCCTTCATTTTCCGGTGTTGCTCGTTCAATAAATTTTTATCCTATCGAACCCGAAAAACCTGAAGACGGTATTGCCAATATTGCTATCGGATTAGGAAAACAAATTGTAGAAGGAGGACAAACACTAAGGTTTTCGCCTAAATATCCAAAAAAAATATTACAACTTTCTTCTCCCGATCAAGCTTTAAGAGAGACTCAAAAAGAATTTTACGCACTCGATTTAAATCCAAAAAGTTTTTTTGCCAGTACAGATGATGGAGTAAACATAAAATCCATACGTGTAAGAGATATAAATTCCGAATGGGGAATGGACAAATTAATGTCAACCTACGATTTTCAAAATAATATTATTCGTGAAGGTACCGGACATAAAGGGAAAAAAATAGTCACTTTTGCAAATATTCTAAAGCATAACACTTTCCCCTTAGCCGAAATTCTTTCAGATATCTTGGATATAGGAGAACGGGAAATGAATACCCCTATAGAAATAGAATTTGCCGTTAACTTTAACAAAACGCTAAAAGACCCGTCTGTTTTTAATATTCTCCAAATCCGGCCAATAGTTTCTCAAAAAGAATATATCTCAAAAGATCTATCGTCAATTAAAAAAGAAGATACCCTTATTTATTCTAAATCGGCTTTGGGAAATGGTGTGATTAGTGATTTACACGACTTTATTTTTGTAAAACCCGAAACTTTTGACGCTTCTAAAAGTACAGAAATTGCAGAGCATATTAATGAAATAAATAAACGTCTGACAGATGAAGAAAGATATTATATTCTAATTGGTCCCGGTCGATGGGGCTCTAAAGATAGCTGGCTGGGAATTCCCGTAAAATGGCCGTATATCTCAAATGCCAGAATTATAGTAGAATCAGGCTTAGAAAATTATCGAATTGACCCCAGTCAGGGTACTCACTTTTTTCAAAACCTGACATCTTTCCGTGTTGGTTATTTTACTATTAACCCTTTTATTGATGATGGATATTACGACTTAGACTATCTTAATAAGATGCCGGTATATTACGAAGACGAGTTTATTAAACATATTAGATTCGAAGAGGCTTTACGTGTAGAAATTGATGGCAAAAATACTTTAGGAGTAGTTTACAAGCCGGGTAAATAACTTGTTTTTTTTATAAAAAAATCTAACAACTTAAGTTTTGTATAAATAACGCTTGCTTTATCTTAAAACAAAATTGGTAGTTCCTATTTCCTGACCATCTGCAAAAACAATTACTTCGTAATTACCTTCCAACATCTCTATTTCCTTGTATTTCTTTTCCCATACAAGACATAAGTCTATCTTTTCATTATCATAATTTGCTTGCTCATAAATAGAATACTGTATAGTTTCACCATTATAATCAAATACAAAATCCTCGGCTATACCCGGACTTAGAATTTTATTATCCGGACGCGCAATACGTACATATATATCTTTTAAACCGGGCAATAGAATCACATTTTTACTTAAAGTAAAACACACTTTAATCTTATTTACTCTACGAGCCTTATCCGTTACAACTTCGGTACCCGAACGCTTAACATATATTGCACTTGCAGTAATATTATAAGCTTCTAAAGCTGATGCTTCTACAATTTTTACCGCTAACTGCTCTTTTTCTTTTTCAAGAACAATATTTTTACGCTGCGCTGAATTATAACGACGTTTAATATTTAAGTTTTCCGCAACCAATTTTTCATTAACAGTATATAGCGAATCCATTTGAACAACATACGTTTGTGCAACCACGCGTAAACGATCTAATTTCTTTTGCACCTTACGATATTCCCATTTATAATTCAATAGATTTTTAATCTCTTTAGCATTTGCAATAATCAAGCTGTCTTTAAGAACCAAAGAATCAGCTAAATCGCCATAAGCAAGTTTTATCTGTTCATGCTTAGCAAGTAAGGAATCTAATTCTCCCTGAAGTTCAATTCGTTGAGCTTCTTTTTCTATTCTAACTTCATCAAGTATTTTATCTTTTTGCATACCACTGTAGATAAAATATGCTGCCACTACAGTAACTACAGCTAATAATATCCATACAAAAATTGGGGTTTTGCTTTGAACGGGATTTGATTTTGATTTATTCTCAGTCATTTTTTCAATCTTTTTTCGGAATACATTTATTCCTATTTATTTTATAACTCCTTAATTCGTAAAAAAGTACGCTGCTGCAAAGATATTAATTCAAAAAGGAAAAATGCTGTAGATTGAATAATTTATTTTTAGCTATCGCGATAGCTAATCCCATTCTTAAACCACGATTTTTCAAAACCCAAACTTAACCGATAAAAACACTTGCGACGGGCGGAGAAAATAAATCGATTCATAAACAGCGAAAGTACTCGCCTGATAAGTTGTATACGTCTTAGCGTTGAAGATATTACTCCAACGGAATTCAATATCAATTTTTTGCTTTGTAAATGTGTAACGGTATAACATATCAGCAAAAAAGTTATTGTTTCCATCAAAATTGTAGTATTCTGAAGAGAAACTGAAGAGTTGATTTTTTGTAGGAAAAGCAAAGAAATTGAATTTGTGCGTTAATAAAGAAATATTGCTCTTCTTCTCGCTTTCAATAAAGGTTTGAATATAGCTTGCATTTAGTTCGTATTCTGAGTTTAACCAAGGGGTGAAGCGAACATTTAAGCCCGGTGTAAAATTATAAAACTGAGTTGCACTATTAAACAACTCGCCACTTATCAACGACTTCCCTTTACGATAACTATAATATGCTTTAAAACTCAGGGTTGATTTTGCGGCTGCAAAATACTTACTGCCTTGTCCGTTTAAATTATGAGAGTAAACGGAATTTGGTATACTGAACGCCTGCAATACCGTTGTTCCATCAGCTTGAATATTATTACTATAAAGCAGATTATTCTGACTGACAGTATAAACATAAGCTAATGAACTAAAGAAAGAGGTAATGGGGTTACGGTACGACAAATAAGATGAAAAATTGTGACGGGAGATTTCTGAAAGAGGAGCTGCATTTTGACTTAGGTTACGATAATTATTTAGGATGTAACCATAATACATCCCATCTATATCGCCCAACTTATTGGAGTGACGCCAAGAAGCTCTTATTTTCCAAAAATTACGGAATTTATAATTAACGGATAGACTTGGATTAAACAAAAAACGATTAATCTCTTGCCCACTATTTGATGTCAAATCATTTAGACTTACTTCCTGCCAACTAAACGGAAGCTTAGCCTTTATCGTTAAGCTTGATTTTTTATATTCTATCTCCGTTTGTAAATACGCATTTGTATGATCTCCCTCCAATTCATTAGCAAAATCTAATCCCATTTCGCTTTCTTCTTCTTGTTGGGTGATAAAAAGATTGCTTTCTAACATTTGACGACGAAAAGATATCCCTATTCGTGGGGTAAAGCTTAATCTTTTCCAGCCAAAGCCAAAACTGGCTGAATGGTCTGCATAAAAACGTTTTAAATCTATTTGCTGAAGCAACTTATCATAAGATTCATCCTGATTTAATACTTCCTCAAACTGTCCTGGATCTACTTCTAAACTATGCGGGCTATGATCATACGATATGAGAGACAGAAATTCTACGAGGTGCTTTCCCACGGAATTCACCGATCTTAAGTCGTTTGAAATAGACTTTAAAGGGTTTTCTAATTTTTGGTTAATTTCTTCATTTCCATTAAAAACATGACCTGACTGTTTATCCCAATATGATTTTATCTTTAACTCATTTTTTAGATAGTTTCTTTTAACATTACGACTCAAGGTAAACTCACCAATTAAATAATTGTTCTGAAAGCTATTATCAATATCTTCGGTAAAAGAAAGTGTGTCGGAGGGCGTATAGAAACTGCGTTTCAGACTTGCCTGCTGTTGCTGTTGGTCGTTTACATAATAAAGATTGGATCGCAGTTCAAAATCTCGATTCATGCGAAGCAAACCATTGAAATTAAAAAAATGTATTTTATTATCTAAATAACGATTTTGTTCAATTTGCGGAGCATTTGCAGCTTGTATATTCAATATGCTTGGGTTTTCATTCGGACGATCAGCATTTTGAAGCATTTCATCCAAAGTCAATATTTTAAGCTGTTGCGATACATCATTACCCGTATTATTAGTTTGATAAGATGTAACTATTTGAAAGTTTTTTGTGAAAGTCATCGGTGTTATATTCACATCCCAAAGAAAAGGACTAATGCCTACCCCAAGTTTTGCTGTTCCTGTGCTTGTAATGTCTTTTTTTAACTTTAGGTTCAATGATGCTTGTTGTGAATATACTCGGTCTTTTAAAATCTTTAAGGGTTGATGATTTTCGAGTATTTCAACTGCACCAACCGTTCCGTGAGGTAGATTTTTACTAATAACTCCATACCGACCATTCATCAAATCAAGCCCTTCTACATAAAATTTTTGAAGTGGGAGTCCTTGATAAAGGATTTTCCCATCGGGCTCTATATCAATGCCCGGCATACGGCGTAAAACATCTTCTATAGCTCGATCTTCTTTTCCTGCAAAAGAACTCACTAAATAGGTAATGGTATCTCCATATTGCTTAATCGGTTTTGCTGTTACTTCAAAAGCATCTAATTTTTTAACATCGTATTCTAGCCCAAACCGCATAGTTTGCGTAATATTAGCAATACGCCTATGTTCTTCACGACAATGCATTGAACTAAGTACTAATTCAAGGCTGTCAGAAGCACTATTAACTTTAGTTTGGAAGTATCCCTTATCATTACTCACAGCAAAAGCAACCATAACCTTGCTACTCGATAAATACACCAAAATATTAATGTCTTCCAAAGCTTCACCTTCAGGATCCGTCACATATCCCTGAAGATGAGTCTGACCACTAAGATCTTGTAAAAAAAGAATTGTAAAAACAAATGAAATAAAAAACTTCATGTATGCTGTCAATTAGAGTCGGTTTTAAACAATTATTAAGCCATATTAGATATTTTCTATTTTAATTCATATGCAAACTATTATTCTACCCTATTTCCGTTTTAATTCAATAGGGTTATTCAACCTTGCCATATTTTTTGCGGCTCTTTGCTGCATTTCACTATTCAGACCTGCTGATTTAGCTCTGTTAATAATATCGTCTCTAAACGCATCTTTTGCGCGGAAAAAATCTTGCTTTGTGGCTTTAATAAAATCCTTTTCTACATAGTCAATCATTAGTCCCTTATAAGGCTTTTTGATAGAGATAAACTCAAAAACATAGTGATTGCGGCTATCCGAAATTTTTACTATTAAACCTGGTAAACCACTAAACTTATATGGTCCATCATTAAAAGGGAGCTCTGGTGCAAACCAAGCCGTCCAGCTTCTACCTCCAAAATTAGTAATAGCCTTTTGCACTTTATAACCATAGAGTGTGGCTGTATCTCCTGTTAACTGCCAATTAAATAAATCTAAATCTTCTTCGTACCAAAAAGTGCCATCAATAATATGGTGAATACATGTAAGTTTTCCTTTAGGATAATTCTTAAAAATTGTTGGTCTAAATCTTGACATCGGAAGGGGATTATTTTGATCAGATAATAAACCTTGAAACTCTGCAGGAGATTTTACCTTTCTCATTATAGTATCAAAAATATAATGCTCATCACTTACAAACTTACTGATATTTTTACCTAAAAAAAGTAACATATCCTCTTGACGGATAAAATCAGAATTTGTAGAGTCTTCTTGAAACTTTAAGGAATAAGTAACAAGAAGTTCTGTTTTCTCAATTTCTTTTATGGGATAGTCAAAACGTAACTGAGCATATGCAGAGAAAGAAAATAAAATCGCGAGTAAAAAAAAGATTTTTTTCATTTTAAATAATTTTTAAGTTCGTAACTTAATTATCAATCCAAAACTAAGTCCTGCCACTGACATAGTCTGTCAGTATGGGAAAAACTCAGTAATTTTTTACCCCCCCATTTTTTTATTTTATTAACTGCCTTATTATCAGCTATCTTTGATTTGAATTTTAATATCAATTTACCTTCATATTTAT
>JAGGWH010000153.1 GCA_021157585.1 Bacteroidales bacterium
AAGCAGAAGTTAAGTCGAAACCGGAAAGCCATACTCCCGAAACTCCTGTAGAAGAAAAAACAACAGCACCTTCGGTTGAAACTGTTAAAGAAGAAGCAAAACCTACCAAAACAAAAGAGACTGCTCCTACTCCTGAACCAAAAGCTGAAGCTAAAAAGGAAAAAGAAGGATTAAAAATCATTGATAAAATCGACCTGTCGGGTCAGAATTGGGCAACAAGACCAAAACCAAAGTCTAAAGCACAAAAAAAGAAAGAAAGAAACGAGAAACAAGAAGAAAAAGCCGAAGCAAAGAAAAAAGCAAAAACAAACAAGTCTAAAACTCAAACAGAAACAAAAGCTGTTGAGCAAAAAGTAGAAGTATCAAAACAATCAACTCAAAAACCTAAAGATACACCCGCTGCTCCGCCTCCTGAGCCGGAATTAATTAAGGCTGTTTCCAAAAAACTTGAAGGTCCTAAAATTATGGGTAAAATAGAACTTCCCGTAAAGAAAAAGAAAGGTCCTGTTGCTTCTTCATCAGATAAAGATGTTGCCGGCAAAAAGAAAAAACGTAAACGTATTAAACCTGCTTCTGCACATAATACAGGAGCAAATGCAGGAAATAAACCTAATGCCAATCGCGGTGGAGGATTTAATGCCGGACGTAGACAAGATTCAAAAGGTGGCGGTCGTGGCAGATTCGACAAACGTAAAGTAGTGGCTAAACACGAACCTACAGAAGAAGAAATACAACAACAAATTAAAGAAACTTTAGCTCGATTAACTCCTACCGGAAAATCAAAAGCTTCTAAACACCGTCGTTTAAAAAGAGATGCTGTTCATCAGCATGCTCAAGACGAAATTGAAAAAACAATAGAAGAACAAGGCGTTATTAAAGCTACGGAATTTGTTACAGCAAACGAATTAGCCACAATGATGGGCTTGCCTGTTACTAAAGTAATTGGAGCTTGTATGAGTATGGGATTATTTGTCTCTATCAACCAAAGATTAGATGCAGAAACTATTAGTATAGTAGCTGAAGAATTTGGTTTTAAAGTAGAGTTTGTAGGCGTTGAAGTACAAGAAACTCTTCATGAATTTGATCAGGAAGACAAAGAATCTGATTTAGTGCCACGTCATCCTGTTGTAACGGTTATGGGTCATGTTGATCATGGTAAAACAAAGCTACTTGACTTTATTCGAAAAGCAAATGTAGTTGCCGGTGAAGCCGGAGGAATTACACAACACATAGGTGCTTATGAGGTACAGTTGGAAAACAAACGTAAAATCACTTTCTTAGATACTCCTGGTCACGAAGCTTTTACTGCTATGCGTGCTCGTGGAGCAAAAGTAACCGATGTTTCTATTATTGTAATTGCAGCTGATGATGATGTAATGCCACAAACAAAAGAGGCAATCAATCACGCACAAGCAGCCGGTATTCCAATTGTATTTGCTATTAATAAAATTGATAAGCCTAATGCAAATCCCGATAATATTCGTAATCAATTATCGACTATGAATATTCTTGTAGAAGAGTGGGGAGGAAAATATCAAAGTCAGGAAATTTCTGCTCTTAAAGGAGATGGTGTTGACGAATTACTTGAAAAAGTCTTATTAGAAGCAGAAATGCTCGAGCTAAAAGCCAACCCAAATAAAAATGCCGTAGGAACAATTATTGAATCTTCTTTGGATAAAGGACGTGGATATGTTTCAAAAATGCTTGTTCAGGCCGGAACACTTAGAGTAGGCGATATGATATTAGCCGGATCTACTTACGGGAAAGTAAAAGCAATGTATAATGAAAGAAATCAAACCTTAAAAGAGGCTGGTCCTTCTACTCCAATCTTGATGTTAGGCTTAAATTCTGCTCCACAAGCGGGTGATGGATTTAATGTAATTAGCGACGAACACGAAGCTAAAGCAATAGCAACAAAACGCTTACAACTACAACGCGAGCAAGGAATTCGTACTCAAAAACACATTACTCTTGATGAGATTGGACGACGCTTGGCTATTGGTGATTTTAAAGAGCTTAATGTAATTGTTAAAGCCGACGTGGACGGTTCTGTTGAAGCTCTTTCTGATTCTCTTATTAAACTAACTACTGATGAAGTTCAACTAAATGTAATTCATAAATCCGTTGGACAAATTAGCGAATCTGATGTTCTATTAGCTTCAGCTTCTGATGCTATTATTGTCGGTTTCCAAGTACGTGCAAATAATCAAGCTCAAAAGCTTGCCGAAGCAGAAGGAATTCAGATTAAATATTACTCTATCATTTATCAAGCTATCGAAGAATTAAAACTTGCGATGGAGGGAATGTTAGCACCTACAGAAGAAGAGAGAATTATTGCGAATGTGGAAATTCGTGAAACTTTTAAAATACCTAAAGTTGGAACAGTTGCAGGATGTATGGTTACACGAGGAAAAATATACCGCAACAGTCTTATCCGTCTAATTCGTGATGGTATTGTAATCTATTCCGGAAAACTTGGTTCTTTAAAACGTTTTAAAGACGATGTTAAAGAAGTTAATCACGGCTATGAATGTGGTATGAATATCGATAACTTTAATGATATTAAAGTTGGTGATGTTATTGAAGCCTACGAAATGATTGAAATTAAACGGACTTTATAATTGATATTATATTTACAAAAAACGCGCTTAAAATTTAAGCGCGTTTTTTTATATCCGTAGTTAATCAGTTCATATAACGAGATTTCGATCCGTCGGCTGACGGAGAGAAATCTCTACCAGCATACAAACAGATTAACTTCGTTGAGGGCTAGGCCGTTTCTCATTCCGCTGCGCTCCATTCGGAATGATGGAGTTTGGAATAGATCTCTCCGTCGCTGCGCTCTGTCGAGATGAGGGGCGGTTACGCTCTGTCGAGATGAATATTTTGCTTTATGAAAGGCAAACTAAATACCGAACTTAATAAACTACAGTATCCTTCCGTCTTGCATCTCTATAATTCTGTCTGATGAATCTGCAAAATCGTTATCGTGAGTTACGGCGATTATAGTTTGATTTAAATCTGATGAAATTTGGCGGAAAAGATCCAAAATAATGGCTGTATTTTTAGTATCAAGGTTTCCTGTTGGTTCATCACACATGATTATTTTGGGTTCGTTTATCAAAGCTCTTGCAATGGCAACACGCTGTTGCTGTCCGCCCGAAAGTTTTGATGCCGGTTTTAAAGCTTGATCTTCTATCCCTAATAACCTAAGTTTTTGATAGGCTTCTTCTTCAATCTCTTCTCTTGAATGCCGACCAAGTTTCAGTGCAGGAATCATTACATTTTTTAAGCAACTAAACTCAGGAAGCAAATAATGAAATTGAAATACAAAACCAATGTGTACATTTCTTATCCTAGCTAATTTATCCAGTTTTAGTCCCGTAATTAAGTCTTTGTCGATAAATATATTACCCATATAATCCGTGTCCATAGTTGAAAGGACATACAATAGTGTTGATTTTCCACTACCCGATTTCCCTATAACTGAAACAAATTCGGATTTTTTGATTTCGAATGAAATATTATTTAACACCTTAAATTTTTGAGGTGTATAGAAATATTTAGTAATATTTTCTGCTCTGAGTATTGTCTGCATAACTATAAATTTCTAAAAATGGCTACAGGATCAACTTTGGCTGCTCCCCTTGCGGGTATTAATCCGGCGATAAACGTAATCACTAAACCAATAATAACACCCATTAGCATAACTTTGGGTTCAAAATCGATGGGGAAATATCCTTTGTCGCCTCCAATATAAACCTTGCTAAGGATATTGACTAAAATTGCTCCAAGAATTAATCCTATTATTGTACCCAGCGTGCCTATTATTAAGGCTTCGCTAATAAAAATCTTAATTACGCTCTTACCTGCAAATCCTTGGGCTTTTAATATTGCAATATCGTGTAGCTTTTGCTTTACGGTCATATTTACAATATTATAAATGGTAAAAGCAGCAACAATAAGAATAATGAGGGAGATTGAACCCATCATAATGCCTCTTGTTTTTTTATTGGCTTCTGCCGATTTATTAGCTTCTTTCCAGTCTTCGGCATTATAACCCGTACGCCCTGTAATTATCGGTAAATAGGATGCTGCTATGTCGGGGTCTTCAACATTAACATAAATATCTGTGATATAGTCGGGGCCTTCTGCCATTAACTGCTGTGCCATCGACAAATTCATATAGGATTTAGATTTGTCGACCACCGAATTGCTCGTCTCAAACAATCCTACGACTTTCATTACTTTAACTATTCCGGCTGGAGAAACTACACTAATATTATCATCTATTTTAATATTCAAATTTTCGGCAATACCAACACCAACAATAATTCCATTGGGAGTAGTAAGCAAATTTTGCAGGTTACCTTCAACTATTGTTGATTGAATATCAAACATTTTATTGGCTTCGTTAATATTTACACCTGAACTGCTGCCATTAACTTGTGCACTTCCGTTATTATAAAAAATATTGATATTAAGCCAAGTAGTTGCTGTAGTAATACCTTCTATTGATTTCAAATCCTTGAGTATTTTATCAGGATTTAATAGTTTTTTACTCTCATTCTCAATTTTCGGGTTTGAGATAATGCTTATGGTGTTATTTGTGGTATCATTGAATAAGGGTTCACTCATTTTATCATCCACATAAATACGAATATGCGGAGTTGATTTAAAAAGAGCTTCATCAGAATCACGGTTAAAACCAAGCACCAGTGAATTCAAAAAGATAAACGCTGCAATCCCTATGGCTGCTGCAAACGAAACAATAACAGTTTGTTTTTTCTTAGCCAAGATATGCGTCAAAGCAATTTCAAAATCGATGTTAATTTTTATTTTTGACAGTTTCATCATTACTATTTATTTCTTTTCGAATATGAGGGTTGTGTTTTCATCTATTCCAGCAGTAACTTCTACCCAATCGGTAGAAATAATACCCGTTTCAATTTTCACTTTACCTTTATCCTTTACATTTACCATACTACCATAATCGAGAAATCTTCTGGGAATAAGCAATACATCTTCTTTTTTACCTACAATAATATTAGCTTGTAATTGAGTTCCCGAAATCAGAAAATTTAATTCATCAGTAAAAACCGCTTTACAATAAAACGATTGTGTTTGCTTGTCGAAAGAAGGATAAATTATCGTAATCGTTGCATTTAAAACTGGTTCTTTAAGTGTGTTTAATTGTATAATAACTTTCTGTTGGAGTTTAATTTTAGACATGCTCGATTCGTCAATGCTAAGTTTTGCATAGAGCTCATCCTGACTTCCTATTGTAGCAATTACTTCGCCTCTTCTTACATAATCACCTAATTCCTTATATTTTGTATACACTTTGCCCCCTACAACAGCACGCAATTCATTATTTTCTTGCAATACTTTATTTACTTCACTTTGCGATTGTTGATTGATCAATTGTTGTTCGGCTAATTGCTTCTGAAGCTTATAATTTTCTTTCAAGATTAAATAATTAGCTTTGGAATTTTGGTAAGCCAATTCCATATTTTCATACTCGAGTCTTGAAATGCTGTTACTTTCATAAAGTTTTTTGTAGCGTTCAGCTTGTTGTTTGTCCTGATCCATTTTTTGCTCCGCTACTTTCACATTAGCCTCAATTTGTTTTAATGCGGGTGCGTTTGGCAAAGTATTGGCTTCTGCTATGTTTAGTAATAAATCTGCCCCGCGCGAGTTAATGTCATAGGTTTTATTGTCAATCACAGCTAGCAAATCGCCTGTTTTTACGATATCACCTTCTTCAAAATTTAAACGTATTAAATACCCATCGCTTTGTGCTGTGAGGTTATATAAATCTTCTGGAACTAATACCCCAGAAGCAAAAACAGTTTCGGTAATATTTTTTCTGATAGGTTTTGTTGTTTCGGATTTTCTCCCACATGAGTTAAGTAAAACCAGAGCTGCAACTATTGGGATTAGAAATTGTATCTTTTTCATTTTACGGTATTGTTAATGTCTATTTTAGATTTTGAAAAAAGTAAATTTGCCAGTGCACTGCTATAATTCAGGCGACTTGTAATCTTATCGTTAAAGGCAATCAGCAATCTATCCGAGGAGAGAATGTCCATATCGAACTGATTCACTGCCAATTGATAGTTCTGCTCTTTGAGCTCGTAAATTTGTTTTGCTGTCATAAATAATGAAAATGCCTTTTGATAATCCAAAACAAGTTGAGTATTATTATTATCATTCTGTATTTTAGTATGTTCAGAATTTTGCAAAGAAATAGTTTTATTAATCTTCGATATCTTTGTTTGAGTAAACTTATTCATATCAGGAAAAGGCATAGTTAATCTTAATCCAACATATTGAGAATTTATCCATTCAGAATTTTTGTCAAAAAACTTCTCATTGCTATTCTGCTGCCAAGCATCGTAAAACATTAAAGATACTGTTGGCAAGTATATAAGCTTATTATTTTTTAAATCTGTTTCCGCTAAATCAGCTTTTAATAGTGCTAATTCATAAGCAAGTTGGTTCTTAGCTTCTAAACCAAGTGCTATCTGCTGATTGTACTTGAAGGTTTTATTGATAATTACGGTTGTTTGCTCAGGAATATCACACAAGATCCTGAGGCTTAAATACTGTTGCTCTACAGAGAGTTTTAACTGTTCTAATTTATCAGCAAGCGTAAGTCTGTTGATTTGTGCATCGTTCAAATCTTGCTGTCTTACAATCCCAGCCGAATATTTGTTTTGCATAATCAAAAGCAGCGTATCTGCAATCTCCAAACTTTTTTCGGTAAGCTTAAGCTGTTCTTGCAGAGAAACAATATTATAATATGCTGCTGATATTGATTCGAAAAGGGATTTTTTTGCAATTAAATTGTTAACGGATGTAAGTTCAGAATTAATATTTGCGCTCTGCAATTTTATCCAACTGCTAGGGTTAATGATGTCTATTTGCGGTGCAATATTCAAGTTTCCAACATATTGTTGGCCTGTGGAGACTTCTTTGGTACTACCAGGCTCTCCACCAAATATTTCACCCGGGAGGAATGTAACGGGCAAACCAATATTATTGGTCAAGTTAAAATTAGTTTGCATCCTGAAATTAACCAAGTTTGCTTGTGCCGAAATTTTTTGCCATTTAGCTATAAGTACTTGCTGCTCCGACGTTTTTACAGATACACTATTTTTTTCAGCGTATTTCAATAAGGAATCAAGATTATTGAATCTTAACTCGTCTTGTGCTTTTGTTTGTTCTAAAAACAACAATACTGTTATTGATATAATTATAAATTTTCTCATTTCATTCTGTTCTTATATTTTTTAAGTTTTCCGAATAAACAATCTATTAACTCACTATGTTCTTATTCATTAATTTTATTTCTAACGAAACCATTTTGCCAGATCTTGATTCCTATTTCTTTGTTAATCTATTTTTCATCGCCATAAATTATAATTCCAACACTATTTTAAAGGAATTCATTAAGGCTGCTCCTTTTTTTATTAGGTCAAAAGAATAATCAGACATTTTCCATTGTTTTACTAACATTCTAACGCTTCCATTTATCATAACAGATACTATCTCCGGGTCAATGTCTTTTCTTATTTCTCCACTTTGTTGACCCTTTTGAATTAATGTTGTTAGTTCGAGAATACATTGCTCAACTTTTAAGCGTGTTTTTTCAACCAGTAGAGGTTCATTCTGAAACAAATCCTCAGCAAAAACAACGGAAACCAAAGCAGGTTTCTGAGTAAAGATCAGGAAATGATTTCCAAATTTTCTTTCCAGAAAAGCAATGATACTTTCATCTTCTTTTTTTTCATTTGATTGGTCTCGTTCACTAATTGTATCAAGTATTGCTATTAAAATTTGCGTTTTCCGATCATAATGCCTGTATATTGCTGATTCAACAAGCCCAATCTTTTTTGAAAGATTTTTTATTGTTAAACTCTGTATTCCGCTTTCTGCAATAAGCTCTAGCGATGCATTAATGATTTCCTTCTGCCTTTCAGATAATTTAGCATTCATCTTTATGGTTTTTAATTAAGAGTGAATATTCACTCACAAAGATAGACTAAATACCTTATGCTTGTCAGTTTTTTTCTAAATAAATGTTAATGCTATTTTATGGAGAGAAAAAATAGAATTTTTAGTGGTTCTAATTTTAGCTTAAGTTGATACACGATGGGGCGATATAGCAAGACAAAAGACCACATTTCAGGTATCACCAATTATTAACTAATTCCCATCTTTTTCATTAAAAATGTTGCGTTAAGATTTTGAGAAACACCTTCTCTTAATTTATAATCAAAAACCAATTGATTGTTTTCAATCTCAACTTCAAAGCAAGCTGTTTTTACATTTTCAGGAAAGCTTTTACTTAGTTCGGCCAATTGCAAATCGTGAGTGGCAATAATGCCGGAAGCATTTAAGCCAACTAATTGTTTTACTAATGCTTTTGAGCCTTGTTCTTTATCTTTAGAGTTGGTTCCTTTTAATATTTCATCTAAGATAATAAAATACGAATCGCCCGTTTTAAGGGCTTCAATTATCCGCTGAAGGCGAAGTAATTCTGCATAAAAATAAGATTCGTTATTACTCAAAGAATCTGAGGTTTTAATACTTGTAAACGGCTGTAAAATACTTATTTTAAATTTTTTTGCGCAAACAGGAGAACCCGATAATGCCAAAACAATATTTACACCTATCGTACGTAAATAAGTACTTTTTCCCGCCATATTTGCACCCGTAATAACACTAAACTGTCCGGAAGAAGTAAAAGAAATATCATTGTCAACGCGAGTTTCAGGCTTCATTAACGGATGTCCCAAATCTTTTCCCTCAACCACAAAACCATTATCTGCAATTTCGGGGAAAATCAAATCTGTTCTATTGTAATTAAAGGTAGCAAAGCTTGCGAGCATTTCCAATTCGGCAATAGCATTAAAAACGCTAGAAGGTAACTTATTATAAATAGTTTTCCAGTTTTCTAAACGTATACTTTGGCGAATATCCCAAAGCAAAAAATAGTTTAAAATTAACCAAGCAAAAACATTCAATCGCGTATCAAAAGCTTGTGTAATTCTACTTAATTTTTTTAGTGCTTGGCTTGCCCTCTCCGTTTCGCAAAAAAGATTTTTTTGTATTCTTTTTAAATCTTCACTTTCAAATTCCGCTTTTTCGATATAAGCAATAAGTTTTTGAAAACGAAACAAGGTATTGCTCTGTTTGCTTAACTCCTGATGTTGTTGGTTTATCTGCTTTGAATAATAGCCGGTAAATGCAAGTGAAATTATTAAATACAAAATAAATAGCGAAGATGAAATAGCACCAAATAAATACAAAGCAAAAACAATAACCGAAAATATAGGAAGAATATATTGTGCAAATTTAAACAGTCGGTTTTTAAATATCGATTGACGATTTATCCATTTAGGTAAGTTCTCGGCAAGCTTATTGGGATCGGCAGAAAAACTTGTTTCTTTACTAAAAGCCAATAAACCCAAAGCCCTAAAATTACTTAAATGTTTTGGCGTTTTACTAAGCTCATTAACAGCTTTTTGTCGAGAACGAATAGAACCGGCATTTTTTTCTAAAGTATTTAAAATATTAGCCAAAAACACTTTTCCGGCATTTGAAAAACTACGGTTTAGCATTTGGAAAATGCTCTCCTTACCAAATAAATCTAAATCACTAACATAAGGGTGATGATTATCGGTAAATTCTTTACCATCATTAAAAGATGAGAAATCTCCACCTAAAGCAGAGAGTTCATTTTTATATAAATCCCGAAAAACACCTGATTCTTTCTTTTTTTCTATTAAGCGTCCGTGTTGAACAGCTATTATTATAAATACAATTATTAGAAAAAACACTAAAATACCAAGCCAAAGCCAAGTTGTATCAGAAGCAAAATAAATAGTTATAACACCCAATAAAAACCACGCAATTCTGATGTGGGAATAGAATTTAATTTTTTCGGATAAAAGCTCTATTTTTTTATTGTAAGCATCAAATTCTTGTTGATAAAATTGTTGAGCATCTGATTTCATTCATCTCATTTTTAAAGTGTACAAAGAAAGGCATATTCGTTTAAAAACAAAAAAAGGGAAGCCCTAAAAGATGTTAAGCTTTTTGTTAGTCGACTTAAGCGACATATAAAATTATTTCCGTACTTTTGAAGAAAGTAATACAAAATGGTACGTACTTTAATTATAGACGACGAAATCAGAGCAAGAGAAACTATTCAGGCTTTGCTTGAAATATATTGTAAAGATACTGCTCAAGTAATTGGACAAGCAAAAAATATGCGTACCGGTATTGAGGCCATCAGAGAGCATAAACCCGATTTAGTCTTGTTGGATATTAAAATGCCTGATGGGTCGGGCTTTGATTTATTGGCTCGCTACGGTAAAATTGATTTTAAAGTGGTTTTTATTACCGCTTTTGAGGAATATGCTATTCAAGCGTTTAAATTTAGTGCAATAGATTATATTTTAAAACCTATTGAACCTGACGAGCTAATTAAAGCAATTAACAGGGTTAATGATGTAATTAAAACAAGCCAGCCAAACAATATGGATGTGCAGTTTAAGACCTTTTTAAACAATATACAGAACAACAAAGCCGAAGATAAAAAACTTGTTTTAAAAACTACCGAAAACATTTATGTTATCCCTATTTATGAAGTTGTTGCTCTGAGTAGTGATAGAAATTATACTCGTTTTAATTTCTTAGAACGACCACCTATTATCGTTTCAAAAACACTAAAAGATTTTGATAATATACTTACCGATTACGGCTTTATGCGTGTTCATCGCTCACATATGATTAATCTAAGATATATTGAACGTTTTGAAAAAGTTGATGGTGGCTATGCTGTTATGCGAGGAGGTTTAAAAATAGAGGTTTCTCATCGTAAAAAGGAAGATTTACTTGAGTTTTTTTCCAGTCTATAAGTAATCTTTAGGTGCTTTTAATCGTATAAATCGATAAACTCAAAACTATTACCAACATTATTTAAATATCTTAAAAAGTCGGAAAATGATATTACAATTGATGCCGTATTATCGTTAGGATGAAAGCTGATTTTTTCGCTTTTTTGCAATTTAGCATCAAGAAAGAGGTGAACATGATTATCCACGTCATTTATTAAGCCAAAAGGTGATACCGATCCGGCTTGAATGCCTAAGTATTTTGCCAGTCTTTTTTCCGAAGCAAAAGAAAGTTTACCTTGCTTTAAACGTTTTTCCAGTTCATGAATAGCCAACTGCTGATGTGCATTAAAAACAACTAAATAATGTTTATTCCCTTTATGGTTTCTGAAAAATAAGTTTTTACAATGGACTGCTTCTATATCTTTCCAGTATTTCATTGCTTCTGCGATGGTAGGAGCCGGTGGGTGTTCTACCATCTCAAAACTAATATTTAAACGATTTAAGCAGTTAAAAACAGGAGTACGATCGTTCATAAAATAATAAAAAAGCCTAGGAAAGTTATATCAATCCTAAGCTCATATTGAATGTTAAAATTATTTACCTAATAGTTCTTCTAACTTTTTGCCTAAAGCAGCACCTCTTAAATTCTTTTCAATAATAATACCATTTGGATCGAGAAGAATATTTTGCGGAATAGATCTTACACCATATAATTTTCCTGCTGCATTATTCCAAAATTGAAGATCGGACACCTGTCCCCAAATCAAACCATCATCATTAATTGCTTTAATCCAGTTTTCTTTATTTTTATCGAAAGAAACGCCAAATACGGTAAATCCTTTTTTGTTATATTTTTTATAATTAGCAAGCACATTAGGATTTTCTCCACGACAAGGAGCACACCAAGCAGCCCAAAAATCGACTAATACATATTTTCCGGCAGCATATTCCGATAGGGTAATAGGATTTCCTAAAGTATCGTTCATAGTAAAATCTATTAAAGGTTGTCCAATATCTGTACGTTTAATAATTGCAATCCTCTCAGCCAAATTCTCGGCATCATCAGCATCTAATATTTCCGGTGAAAGATTATCGTAAATAGCTTGAACAGCATCAATATTCATAGCATCAATATTACTTAAAACTAAGGTGGGAATTGCGGGTTGATTTCCGTTTTTTAGCAATTCTGTTTCTAAATAATTTGCTTTTAATACTTGTGCCGAATCGTATAGATTATTTATTTTTTCTTCATTTAGAGCCTGATCTTCTTTGCTCATAGAACGAAAGGTATTAAAATAATAATCTTGCCATATTTTATCAATATTAGCGAGTTCTTGATTGATAGCGGTAAAAAAATCGTGAGCATTGGAGCCGGTAACCACGGCTTTGTTAATACTGTCGATACTTGCCGTAACCTGAATTTCTCCGGCTTCTACAAAAACAGGGATTACTCCACGAAATCCTGAACTTGTAATATACACAAGCTTAGGATGTTCTAAAATATTTTTAAATAAAAAGCCATCTTTAACAACTTCCGCAGTATCAGTAACTTCATATCCATCTTTTGTGCGTTGTTGCAAAACAAGTTCTTTACCTTCATTAAGACCTGAGAGATTAACATTAATAGAAAATTCGTTTTCTTTTAAGCCGTTATTACAAGATGTTACTAAAAAGAGAGAGGCTAAAGCCAATAGAGTGATTCTGAAATTTGTCATAAAATTTAATTATTTACGTTCTTTAAAAAATAAAAACTGCTCTGCAATAATAACAATTATCGTAGCAATACTACTATAAATTATTCGATAAAAAGTATTTAGAAAATCGGAAATCCTAAAGACTTCCAAAAAGAAATAAATAAAGCTATGGATAAAAATTAATATGGAAGCATAAGATATAAACCAAGAAAAGCCAAGATGCCCCATAGTTGGTAATACTCCGGCTTCATATTCTTTTTTTGAATGAACAAAACGGATAACATAGGGTCTGACGTAAGCAATAAATACGCTTGCTGAAGCATGCATACCATAAGAATGGCTAAAAATATCAACACTCAAACCCAATAAAAAAGATGAAATAAGCATTAACCATTTTGGCGTTTCAAAAGGCAATAATAATATAAACAACACATAAAAAAAGGGATTAATATAGCCACTAAATTGGATATTATTAAAAACCAATAATTGGAGTATAAGCACAACAAAAAAACGAATAATATTAGTTATTAACATAAATATCAGTTTTCTAATTTAATTGCTTTTAAAGTCATTTGTTGTTCATAATTTAAGTTTCTGGCAATATTCACCCAAAATAGCTGAGAAAAATTAGTATTAAAACGCACTTTAATATTCCATGATGTTTTTCCTGATATTTTACTGAAATCTTCTACTATACCAATATTTTCACCTTCAGGAAAAATATGTGAAAATCCACTAGTAATAATAGTATCACCAATGTTCACCGGAACATAATTTTCAATGGCATCTAATTTACCATATAATGGCGAAATACCATCCCAAATAATGCTACCTAATTCATTATTATTTTTTAATTTGGCACTTATGCTTTGTTTAATATTGAGCAGACTAACGGCTGTAGAAAAATCGTCAGAACACTCAAAAATAACGCCAACAATGCCGTTAGGACCAATTACACCCATATTTTTATGAACACCATGTTTAAGACCTTTGTTAAACATGATATAATTTTTTTGTCGGTTAGTAGTATTGCTAATTACTTTTGCCGGAATAAAATCAAAAATAGGTTTTATGGTATCGCTTAGTATGAGTTTTGTTGTGTCAATAGCTGCGAATGATTGAAAATTATTACTATCAAGTTTAAATTGATAGTTTAATAATTGTTTTTTTAAATATGCATTTTCTACTGAAAGCTGTTCGTTAGCATTTTTTAAATGAAAATAGTTGCGAGCATTTGAATAAGAAGTAAAAATTTCCCCACCGTACTGATTGGCAACAGAAGAAAAAACAGAAGATTGATGTTTGTTTCCGTTAACAACAAAAACGAGCGAAATCAGCTCTAAAACAAGAAACAAAAGCAAAGCGTAATTCTTCCATAAGAAATGAAGTAAGTATCTCATTTCAAAATATTTATCTTAATTTTATTTTATTAAGAAAGTAAACTTATTAAAGTTTTTAAGTGCTATTCCCGTACCTCGTGCAACAGCTCTTAATGGATCTTCGGCAACATGTACAGGAAGTTTTGTTTTTAAATGAATCCTTTTATCAAGACCACGAAGCATTGATCCGCCACCGGCTAAATAAATTCCTGTTCTATAAATATCTGCTGATAATTCCGGAGGTGTCATTTCTAAAGCATGCAAAACGGCAGTTTCTATTTTAGAGATTGATTTATCTAAACATTGTGCTATTTCGGCATAATTAACCATAATCTCTTTTGGAATTCCTGTTAGCATATCGCGTCCGTGAACGGCATAATCTTCGGGTGGATTATCAATATCGGTCATAGCTGCACCGACTTCAATTTTAATACGTTCTCCTGTTCGTTCACCAATACTAATATTATGCTGACGACGCATATAATCGATAATATCCATATTAAAATCGTCTCCGGCTGTACGGATAGATTTATTATTTACAATTCCCCCTAAAGCAATAACTGCTATTTCGCTGGTTCCGCCCCCAATATCGATAATCATATTTCCCGTTGGTTCCATAACATCAATTCCAATACCAATTGCAGCAGCCATAGGTTCGTGAATTAACTTTACTTCTTTAGCTCCGGCTTGCTCTGCAGAATCTTTAACGGCACGTTCTTCAACTTCTGTAATACCTGAAGGTATACAGATAACCATTTTTAGTTGTGGTGGAAAAATAGATCGAGGAACATTAATCATTTTAATCATTTCCCGAATCATATATTCAGCAGATTGAAAATCGGCGATAACACCATCGCGAAGAGGACGGATAGTTTTTATATTTTCGTGGGTTTTCCCATGCATCATCATCGCCACTTTGCCTACTGCGATAATTTTACCTGTATTGCGTTCCAGAGCTACAATTGAAGGTTCATCAACCACTACCTTATCGTTGTAAATAATAATAGTGTTGGCCGTGCCTAAATCAATAGCTACTTCTTTAGTTAAAAACGAGAAAAGTCCCATAATATATTTGAATCTCTAAATTAATTAATGTTTAAAATGACGGATACCGGTAAAAACCATAACCATATTTGTTTTATTGCAAAAGTCGACGGAATCCTTATCTCTAATAGAACCTCCGGGTTGAATTACTGCTTTAATACCTTCTTTTTCGGCTGACTCAACAGAATCAGCAAAGGGAAAAAATGCATCAGAAGCCATAACTGCTCCATTTAAATCTAAACCAAAATCTTTAGCTTTTTGGATAGCGTGTTTCAAAGCATCAATGCGTGATGTTTGACCCGTGCCACTTCCAATTAACTGTCCATCTTTTGCAAGAACTATTGCATTTGATTTTGTATGCTTTACCAATTTATTGGCAAATACTAAATCTCTTGCTTCTTTTTCGGATGGTGATTTTTCCGTTACCACCTCCCAATCATCTATATCTTCCGTTTTTAAATCTTTATCTTGTGTTATTACACCATTAAGTGATGTTTTAAATTGTAAAGTTTGAAAATCGAAGGATTTAGCCTGTAAAATTATTCTATTTTTTTTGGTTTTCAGTATTTCAAGTGCACTTTTTTCAAAGTCGGGGGCTAAAATAATTTCAAAGAATAGTTTATTGATTTCTTGAGCCGTTTCTAAATCTATGGCAGTATTGCTAATTAGTACGCCTCCGAAAGCAGAAATAGGATCTCCTGCTAAGGCTTTTTTCCAAGCGTTTAATAACTTTGAATCGGATGCTAAACCACAGGCATTAGTGTGCTTCAAAATTGCAAAGGTAGGCTCTGTAAACTCTTTAATCAACGCTATACCGCCATCTAAATCGATAATGTTATTATACGATATTGCTTTACCATGTAATTGTTCAAAAACCTTGTTTATATCGCCATAAAAAACACCTTTTTGATGAGGATTTTCTCCATAACGTAAAACGGTGGATTCTTGAATGCTCGATTTAAACACATCTTCTTTAAAATCGGTGTTGAAGTAAGAGAAAATGGCAGAATCATAATGAGACGATACATTAAAAGCTTGCATTGCAAAACGCTTTCTGTCTTCTAACGAAGTGTTGGCCTTATTTTTTTCTAAAATATCGACTAATTCCGGATAATAATCTGCTGAAGGAACAACCAATACATCTTTAAAGTTTTTAGCAGCTGCACGGATTAATGAGATTCCTCCAATATCAATTTTCTCAATGATATCAGCTTCAATATCGGTTTGCTCAAGAGTTTTCTCAAAAGGATATAAATCAACAATAACCAAATCTATAGGAGGAATATTAAAATCTACAGCTTGTTTCTGGTCGCTATCCAAATCTCGACGATACAGTATGCCACCAAAAATTATTGGATGAAGTGTTTTTACCCTCCCACCAAAAATGGAAGGGTAATCGGTTAAAGATTCAACAGTTTGCGCATCATATCCAGCTTCTTTAATAAATTTATAGGTGCCGCCAGTAGTGATGATATTAATGTTGAATTTTTTGAGAGTGCTTAAAATAGCAGTCAGTCCATCTTTATGAAAGACAGAGATTAAGGCATTTTTAATTGGTTTCAAGGCAGAAGGGTTTAAAAGATTGAACGCTTATGCAAAGGTCAGAAAAATTAAGCTAGCATTTAGAAAAACATGGAACTTTTTTTGTGGAAAATTCTTGTTAAAAAGCGATTAGATATTTGAGCGTGAAGCTTAAAAAAGGATATAGATTTAAGAGCTGATAGGCTAAAGAGTATTTCGACTTTTCACATTTCGACATTGAGACTTTTAGCTATGGTCTCGCATACTTTCAAGGCGTTTCCGATCAAGAATAGCTAGGTTTTTCCCATAAACCTGGATAATCTTATCTTTTCTGAAAGCAGAAATTGCTCGGATCACATTTTCGATACTCATTCCAATGTATTGCGCCATTTCTTTCCTGGAAATAGGAAATTCAAATTCATCGCTTTTATAAATCTCATTAGCAAAGTATAATATGATTGTAGCCACTCTACCGTACAGCCGTTTTTGAAGTAAATCGAGTGAATTTATGATTATTCTGTCGCTAGATCGGTTTTGGATTTGAATAAGGTGCAAAGCAAAAGCACCATTTGTCTGAATCAAATGTTTTATTTCGTTTAAATCAAATAAGCAGGCAACACTATCTTCAATGGCGGTTACGGAATAATTATAATGATCATCGGAAAAAACAGAAAGCAGGCTTACAAAATCGTAGGGTCTTCCAAAGCTTATAATTTGTGTCTGGCCATGGTCAATGTCTCTGTAAAGTTTTACCAATCCTTCTTTCAGGTAAATAAAATCTTTTATTACATCGCCCTGCTTTATTAAATCTTCTCCAGCACTTAGGTTTACTTCTCGCCTCGATGCGCAGTATTTATCTACATCTTCTATCCCAATAGAAGAGTAGAAGAGGGTTCTTAAATCACAGGATTCACATTGACAAATCATAAGTACAAATATAAGTATATAATTTAATTTGTATGATAAATATCATACTTTGATATTTATCATATTCGATTATTAAAATGCAATTCTTCAAGCGTTTACTTTTGTTATCAAAATAACAGTAAAGGCAAATTTAATATAAAAACATCAAAAAATAAACCTTAAAGATGAAGAAATTACTCATACTCGGAGCCGGAACTGCCGGAACTATGATGGCCAACAAATTACACAAAGCTCTTGATTCTGAAGAGTGGGAAATCACTATTGTTGATCAGTACAGAACCCATTATTATCAACCGGGCTTCTTGTTTATTCCGTTTAACATTTATAGCAAGCAAGATGTAATAAAGCCAAAAAGCAACTTTTTCCCTCCGGGGATAAAAGTGATTTATAATACTATTGATAAAATAGTTGGTGAAGAAAATAAAGTTTTGCTCGACGGCGGACAGGTTTTACAATACGATTATATGATATTGGCTACGGGAACAGAAACCCGTCCGGACGAAACTCCTGGACTTAAGGATAAATTATGGTATAAAAGCATTTTCGATTTTTATACTATCGAAGGAGCCGTTGCACTTCAAAAATACTTTAAGAATTTTGAAGGTGGGAAATTAGTGATGTGTATTTCCGAAATTCCCTACAAATGCCCGGTTGCACCCATTGAATTTGTGTGTTTGGCCGAAGCCTATTTTACGAAGAAAGGCATTCGCGACAAGGTTGACATTACTTATGTAACCCCAATGTCGGGTGCTTTTACAAAGCCTGTTGCCTCAAAAATGTTAGGCGATTTATTGGAAGAGAAAAATATTAAAGTTATTCCTGATTTTTATTTGGAGCGTGTAGATAACGAAAACAAAAAACTTATTGCCTACGATGAAAGAGAGATAGATTTTGATGTGTTAACCATAGTTCCCGTAAATATGGGCTCCGAAATGATTGAGCGTAGTGGAATGGGCGATGATTTGAATTTTGTCCCTACGGATAAACAAACGCTTCAGTCTAGCCAGTTTGAAAACATATTTGTTCTCGGCGATGCCAGTAATATTCCAACTTCAAAAGCGGGATCAGTCGCACACTTTGCTTCCGAAATATTAATGGATAACTTGATGAGTGCCATTGAAAATCGCCCATTATTGGCAAAATTTGATGGACATGCTAACTGTTATATTGAAACGGGTTACGGAAAAGGAGCGTTAATTGATTTTAATTACGATACCGAGCCACTACCTGGAACTTTTCCTTTACCCGGAATTGGTCCATTTGGTTTATTGAAAAATACGAAAATAAATCATTACGGTAAAATTATGTTCCGTTGGATGTATTGGCACATCTTGCTTAAAGGTAAAGAAATGCCGATAGAAGCGGATATGACAATGGCCGGAAAAAAGCGTGTTTAATTTAAATCAATTCGAAAAATGGATAATTCAATACAAATACAAATAAATGAGCTCCACCAAAAGATGGATGTGCTGTTGGACTATGTAAATAAACAGCGCCTAAATTCTGAAGTGGTGGAAGATTTGATAGCCGATGTGTCCATCATTGGAAAGGATGTGTACGACTCAACAGTTGAAGAGTTGGAAAATCGTGCAATAGAGATTCAGCCAGCAGAATTAACAGAATTAGGAATTAGCTTTCTGCGAAACATTCAAAATTTCAATATGATGATTGGAACTTTTGAATCGATGGTGGATTTAAGCAAAGAAGTTGGTCCTATTGCCAATGAAATGATTATCGACTTTCAGAAGAAGCTGGGTGAATTTGAAGAGAAAGGATATTTCACTTTCCTAGAGAAAATAACAGCCTTACTTGATAAAACAATTTCTTCTGTAGATCCTAAGTTCTTGGATGAGTTAACGGAAAATATTCCCGCTTTACTCAATTTAGTAAGTAAGATAAATTGGCCTGTCGTAATTCAAATGGGCGATAAATTGGCGAGCAGTATGGAGCAAGTAGATTTTAACAATCCACCTCAGTACTCACTTTTTAAAACGGCTCGAGAAATGAATTCTCCTGAGATGAAAAGGACAATGGGACTAATGATAAGTGTGGCGAAAGGTTTGGGAGTGAAGAGGTGAAAGAGCGGTGATAATCATCACTTTATAACCTTGTCACTCTATCACATCAATAAGAATATTAACTATTAAAAATTATAAAAATGTCAGAAAAAACAATAGCAGGAAAAACCATTAATCTAACCGATGAAGGATATTTAGAAGATTCTTCACAATGGAGTAAAGAAGTAGCAACAGAATTGGCTAAAGAAGAAGGCATTGAGCTAACTGAAAAACATTTCGAAGTACTGGAGTTTTTACGCAAAGAAGATGCTGCTGGGGCAGCATTGAGTATTCGTAAAGTTGGAAAATCAGGTATTGTTGATATCAAGCAATTGTATCAATTATTTCCAGGTGGACCATTAAAATTATCTTCAAAATTTGCCGGAATAGGCAAACCAACGAGTTGTGTTTAATTATATATTAAAAAACGATTGTTATGAGTAATACAGAAAAAAAACCTTTGGACAAGGTCTTGATGATCTGCGCTAAAGGAAATTTAGAAGATGTTTTGGCTACCTTGGTAATGGCTAATGGTGCTGTAATGGAAGGAATTGAAACGAAAGTGTTTTTTACGTTTTTCGGATTAGATGGTATCTTAAAAAGTCGAATGGATAAATTGCATACAGCAACAGTAGGGAATCCTGCTATGCGTATGCCTGGTAACTTGCCTTTTCCAACATTATTAGGTGCTCTACCTTTTGTTGAAGCTGGTGTTTCTAGCATGATGCGAAGTCAGATTGATGATTTGGACATTCCCGTTCCAAGTGAGTTTTTAGAAATGATTACTGCTGGTGGAGGTGAAATTTTTGCCTGTAAACTTGCTGTGGATATGTTTAAACTTAAAAAAGAAGATTTCCATAGTGAAGTAAAAGATATCATTACTATCGGTCAGTTTTACGAGATGGCTACGGGTCAGAATACGCAGATTATTTTTACATAATAACAGATTATTAGTCGGGGGCGCGACTTCAAGTCGCACTCCGACTTTCTCGTAGAAACAAGGTGTTAAGTGAGGGCTTCACTTCAAGTTAGAATTTCCTCAGATTTAACCTAGTAAGATATCTTAAAGGAAAGTGGGGATCTCGACAATCTCTATTTAACATATTCCGTTATTTCGACGAAGCGATTTAAAACACAAAGAGAATCATCAGCACATTTTAAACCGAGGCTGTCGAAGTTTAGCACATTAATTTTATATTTGTTCCAAACATTAATGCATGCCGCGAAATATATATTGCACGCTGAAATATGCAGAATACCAACACAACAAACGCTTAAAAAAAATGACAGGAAAAACATTTGCAGAAAAGATTTTTGGAGCTCCCAAAGGAAGTATTGTTTTTAAAAAACCGGATATTATTTTAACACATGATAATACATCAAGTATTTACAATACTTTCAAGAAAATGAATGGTAAAAAGGTTGCGGATCCAAATCAACAACTTATAGTTTTAGATCATAATGCACCTCCAACTAATGCTAAACTAGCAAACGATTATCAAAAAATAAGAGATATTGTAAAAGAACAAGGTATTTCTAAATTTCATGATGCAGGGAAGGGAATTTGCCATCAGATTATGGCCGATTATGCAAAGCCTAAGATGATTATTGTTGGTAGCGATAGTCATACTTGTACTGCGGGTGCTTTTAATGCTTTTGCGGCAGGAATAGACCGAACGGAAGCGGCCGGTTTATGGAAACAAGGTGAAACTTGGTTTCGTGTACCAGAATCAATCAAGATTACCTTAACAGGAAAACTCCAAGAAGGTGTTTATGCAAAAGATCTGTCTTTATGGATAATAGGAATGATTGGAAGTAGTGGAGCAGATTATATGTCGATAGAATATCATGGTGAAGGTGTTAAAACTTTGAGTATTTCTCAGCGTATGACAATCACTAATTTAGCCTCTGAAATGGGCGCGAAAAATGCTGTTTTTCCCTACGATGAAATTCTAGAAGAACATTTAGGAGAAGCCATGGAATCTATTTGGGCGGATGAAAATGCCATTTATGCTAAAGAAATAGAAATAGATTTAAGCACGCTTTTTCCCGTTATAGCCGTTCCACATCATGTAGATAATGTAAAAGCATTAAGCGAGGTGGTTGGAACTAAAATTCATCAAGCAATGGTAGGTACTTGTACTAATGGTCGTTATGAAGATTTAGAAGAAGCGGCAAAAGTTTTAAAAGGAAATAAACTACCTGATGGATTTCAGATGCTAATTGTTCCCGCATCGCAAAAGATATATCTTCAGGCTTTAAAAAGCGGATTAATAGAAATCTTTATGGAAGCGGGCGCACATGTTTTAGCCTCTTCTTGTGGTCCGTGTTTAGGAACGGGACAGGGTATTCCGGCAGATGGTTACAATGTCATTAGTACAGCAAATAGAAATTTTAAAGGTAGGATGGGAAACAAAAATTCCAATATTTTCTTAGCATCACCGGCGACTGTTGCGCATTCTGCATTAGCCGGTAAAATAGTAGATCCTAGAGGAGAAAAAGCAACAAATGATATTTATCCATATAAATTAGAAGAGGGAAGCACTGTAGAAATTCCAGAAAATGAAGACCGGTATTTATCAGGAATATGGAACTATACAGATGCTGATAATTTGAATACCGATCAAATGTTTGCAGGTAACTTAACTTATAATATTAACAGTTCTGATGCGGAAGCTATTATGCCGTATTTATTTGAGGGTTTTGATACTAGTTTTAGCAAAAGAGTTAAACAGAACGATATTATTGTTGCAGGATATAATTTTGGATGCGGAAGTTCGCGCGAACATCCGGCTGTAGGGTTAAGTTATGCAGGAGTAAAAGCTGTAATTGTAAAATCTGTAAACCGAATTTTTTATCGCTCTTCGGTAAATCAGGGATTACCCATTATTATATTACCCGATGCTGTTGATGCTTATAAAACAGGAGATAAATTGAGTATTGATATGAAAAAAGGCGAAGTTCTCATCAATGAAAAATCCTTTTCTTTTGAACCGCTTCCTGAAAAATTAATGAAAATTTTCTCTGCAAAAGGATTGGTAAATTTTATAAAAGAGCAAGCTTAGTTCGACAAGCTCACTAACCATAGTTCGACAAGCTCACTAAATTAGATTATCAAATGGTTTTTGCGCCCTAGGTGCATAATATTATAGCTCCGTACGAAGTGCGGGGTATAAGGTTAAAATTATTTATCGCTGACAGATAATTTAGCATCAAACGAAATACGTCCTTCAGCGGAATTTAGCATTTACC
>JAGGWH010000154.1 GCA_021157585.1 Bacteroidales bacterium
CAGTATGGGGTCGGATAGGGGCTGTGTCTTTGCATTTTACATTGATTCAGCGTATTGGCAACGCTAAGAGCTTTGAGGGAAAATTGAGGATGAAAAATGGCCAAAATGGGAAAATGAATATAGAAAAAAGATGGATGTCAAATGTTATTGCTTATGCAGCCAGGATAGTTGGAAAAGAACAAACTGAAGCAGAGTAACATTGTCTAAACTTTTCCTACTCTAAACCGTAAGTCTCTAATAACTTATAAATCTGAGCCTTTGGTGCTTCTAAATCTTGGTTTTGCTTATCAAGTCTTTTAGCATTTTCCATTGCGTTCTTTTGATACCTTTTCAATCTTTCATAAATATCATGATTGCTTTTATAATATCTTTCCGACTTTTGATAATTGGATAAAGGCTCATATTTTCTTATTTCCTTCACTACTTTATCACAAGAAGAGTAACTTCTTCCTGTATTACAAAAATGAAGCAGATACCAGAATTCTAAACAGGGATTATTTATCAAAATTTCTATTTCCTTTTCCTTCTTGAAATTGTTAATTATTTTCTGTAAATCACTACATTGATTATGTGTTATAATGGCATCTAAATCTACCAACCAAAATATTTCATCGTAACCATCTTCAAGAAGCTTTTTTAACAAAGATTTAATTTCATTAAGCTTTCTCTTTTTGGGTAACTCAGGTTTTATATCTACTTTGGGTAAGTTTTCATGTTGTTGCATTAGTTGCAAATACCAACATTCTGTTTCTCCTTCTATAATCACACAATAGACAGTCCTAAGTTGCTTTCTGGGCCTAGTTTTTCTCATTTTCAATGTCAAGATAAAAATCTTTCAAATTAGGAACAGCTCCCAATTTGCCAATTTTGTATGCGTTATAAATAGAACTTGTCTTCCTTATTTTTGAAGTATCAAAGTCTGCAAGAGAGTATAGATCAGTGGAACCATCCTTTTTTCTCTCTGTGAACCAAATAGCATCCTTCCTTAAAATATCTTTTTCCATTAACAGTTCTCTGTAATGAGTGGTAGCTATTAATTGAGAATTTTTATTATTTTTTAAAAATGTTAATAAAAAGTGTTTTATTAAATCAGGATGCAAAGAGGATTCTAATTCATCAATGGGCACTATAATTTCATTATTTAACATCATATCCAGGATTCCACAAAATTCGTAATACCGTTTGGTTCCAGCAGATTCTTCTTTTAAAGGAAGAATAAATTCCTGGTTATTAACAAAATGTTCAAATAAGAGCCCTTTTATCGTTATTTTTCCTTGCTTTTCTATCTGTTTGACATCCTTTTCAGGCAGGATTATTTTTAATTTTTCTAAAGTTTTATCAGTAACTTTTTCTGTTTCTTTATTTATTACAATATTATTGATCCAAAAATCTGCTTTCTTTAACAATTTAATAATCCTGGTTTTATCTATTCGTTCTTCTTCCAGCTTATCGGAAATAAAAGGAAATAACTCAGTTCTTGGTGTAATTATTGGCTTTAATTTGTTTTTAAACCAGTTAATGACATCCTGAAGTTCTTTAAGTGCTAAATTTGTTTTTAGATAGGCCCCAAGAACAGTGTTGTTCCATAATGTATTATAAATCAGAATTGTTTTACTATTTTTATCCAGTCGTATTGTTGGACCAAACTTGATTTGAGTAAGTTCCTTATCTATATCAGTAGTCCGAGCATAAACCAAAGCCTTTTTAGGTTTATACCGGTATAAATTTTCTTTTATTATTGCCTTTTGATTTAGTTCTACCTCATACAAATATTTTGTTCCTTTACTTACAATCTCTAATTTAAAAGATGTATTACTTTTTTTAGATTCTTCATTTCCTAAAAAAGGTTTTAAATTGTCAAACTGGACAGTTTTGTCTGGTAAAGGTTTAACAACTAAGTTCCGTAAAAAATTAAGAGCTTCCAGTATTGTAGTCTTTCCTGAAGCGTTTGGGCCATAAATAATTGCTAACTTCAATAAACGCAGTTTTGGGGTAGGAGTAGCAATATAATATTCCTCAAGTTCATCCGATTTAGTAGCTTCAAAGGACAAGGTGATTTCATCTTTAATAACCTTAAAGTTTTTAACTGAAAATTTGATTATCATAAAATTTGCTCCTAAAATTTGCAACTTTCTGGTAAGTTTATATATAAAATTTTTATATGTCAAGCTTTTATTTTTTATTTTTTTCATATTATTATGGAAGCGCAGAAGACAAGTAGCCATCTAACAGTTTTTCTGGCTTTTTTTAACTAGAAACCGGTCAATAAAGATGGTGAAATTGCTTCATAGGGGTAAGCCAAGAGCCAAAAAGGTTGCTCAAGGAATGGTTATTCCCAGTGGTTATACCACTTACTGGTTTAAAATTGCGGTTTGGCTTATCAAAATGTTCTTCAGATTGAATTTTTGCCATTATTATGGATTAATGTAATAAAAATGAGTTTATCAACAGTCTGTAAAGACGCAACCCTTATTACTTAGTTTAACATTGTAATTTAAAGGTTGTCGCCTGACCACAGGTTAAATGGCGCTGTTTTCCTTTCTGCGATGGCACTTCTTTTTATAGAAAAGAAATTATCAATTCCTTCCAAAAGTAAGTATACTCTACTCTTTGCACGGGTAATAGCTGTGTAGATTAACTCCTTTGATAAAAGCCTTCCAGACTTTGGGAAAACCAAAATGGTTTTATCCCTTTCGCTTCCCTGTGCCTTGTGAACTGTAATGCAAAAAGCATGTTCTACTTCATCTTTATTTAAGTATGCCTCTGCATTCTTAGGAGAGAAAATCTTATTCTTATAGCCTTTGAACTCCTTTTTCTTACCATATACCCCATCATCCCATTAAAGACGCCTTTTTCTATGAGAGATACATTAGTATTTGCGTTATAAAGCTTTCTTTGCCAATCATTTTTAGTTTGAATAACCTTATCGGCCATATCACGGTTTTTACAGCCGAGAGGTTTGCCATAGAAAGGATTTGTCTCTAATTTGATAAACTGTTTAAGGATTAGTTTTTTCTGTCTTCCATCTAACGATTTGAAGTCTTTCTTAGCGTCCTCAGTAAGTCTAATTTCCCAGGTCTTCACGCTTCAAGCCTTCATCTTTCAACAACTCGTCTAATGTGTGAACCGCTGGTTTATCTTTTCTTTCGCTTATGAGATGATAAAGATAGACATGTTCTGCAAGCTCTTTGATTTCTTCCCAAAGCTCTCTTGGAATAA
>JAGGWH010000155.1 GCA_021157585.1 Bacteroidales bacterium
AAACCTTCTTTATCTGCCAAAATATTGCAAAAAATAGCAACTGCATTCTTACCTTCAAGTACCATATTTGAAATATTTGAAGAAAAGAAACCCTTTCCTATCAACAAACCCAATGTTCTATTTCTACTAAGATCATTCAATGCTGTAAGTCCAAAATCGCCATAACCGCAATATTTAAAAATGGTTTTTTTTGCCCCATTAAAATGAATTAATATACTACGCATTTCGTTAAACGCCTTTGTTAAAAACATAAACCTAAGGTTTGGAGAATCAAACTGAGCATCAAGAATTCCCATAGCTATAGCGTAAATATTTTTCATTGTGCTCAATAACTCAACACCACGTAAATCAGTAGAAAAATCTAAATAAACATTAGTTCCTTTTACTATTCCTTTAAAACGAGGGAATAAATCTTCATGAACAGATGCCAAAGTAAAAGCGGTAGGAATCTTATCAATCAAATCTCTGGCAAAAGTAGGTCCTTTAAGGGTTGCTACTTTTTGACTCACATTAGCTTGCAAACTCTCAGCAACAGTAAAATATTCATCCTTACTTAATCCTTTTGCAAGATTCACTAAAATAGCATCTTCTCTGATATATGATTTATTCTCAAGTACAAAATTTACTACTTCGGAGGAAGGGATAGCTAAAAATATTATTTCGTTTTCAGAAAGCACCTGTATATCTCCTGTAGCCTTAAGTCGCCAAGTTAATTTTGTATTGGGAAAATATTTATGATTGAATTGAGTTTTAACAATTGACTCTATAACGTCATTCTCTATAGAATACAGAACAACATCTAATTCAGCTTTAATTGCTAAAGAATTTGCTAAAGCAGTACCAATAGCACCCGCTCCAACTATACATATTTTAATCTTTTCTTCCTCCATTTATCCTTGGAATTAATATATGCGAATATACAATAATTGCAGAATTATAAAACAAGCGATTTACCGTGTTATGATTAAAGTATTGCATTATTCACTTTGATACTAATAAAATTAATATCTACTTATCGTTACAATCTATTTTTTTACTTTAGCATAATATTTCATATCCATATGGGAATCATACAACGGCAAAGTATTTCTGGTTTCATTTATACTCTTATCGGGGTTTTATTAGGCTTTTTAACTACAGGCATATTAATGCCACGTATTTTTCAAGTGGAGGAAATAGGATTACTTAGAGTTCTTATATCATATGCCACTGTACTCAGCACATTTGCTGTTCTAGGATTTAGCGTTGTTACTGTTAAAATGTTCCCCTTCTTTAGAGATGAAAAGAGCAAGCATCACGGTTTTTTTGGTTTAGCCCTCCTTGTTAGTCTTGTTGGATTTATTCTTGCTAGTCTTATTTACCTTGGCTTTCATGATTTAATTATTGAGCGAGGAGCAGAAAAGTCACCTCTATTTTCACAGTTTTATTATCTGGTAATTCCACTTACTTTTTTTCTTATGCTTTATATTGTTATTGATACCTATTTTAGGGTTTTATATCAAACAGTAATTGGAATCATTTACCGCGAAGTTTTTCAAAGAAGCTTAGTTTTAATTGTATTCATTCTTTTTTATATCGGTTATTTCAATTTCAATACTATCGTTTACCTTTATATAATAGCTTTCAGTTTACCGGCAGTATTTATGTTGGTGAGTCTTTTATTAAAAGGTGATTATAAGCTAATACCCGATTTTGAATTTTTAAAAAAACCTCTGCTGAAAAAAATTGGTCATGTTGGCTTATTTGGAATATTCAGTAGTTTTTCAGGGATATTGGTTATAAATATAGATATTCTAATGCTTAATCATTTAGAAGGATTAGCACAAACAGGAATTTATACAATCACTTTTTTCTTTGGGGCTTTAGTTTTAATTCCATCGCGTTCAATGATAAAAATCAGCTCTGTTATAATTGCAGATGCTTTCAAGCGAAAAGATTTAGCCGAAATAAATAGTATTTACAAAAAAAGCAGTATTAATCTTGGCATTATTGGAATGCTTATCCTTATTGGTTTGTGGGGCAATATCGATAATATTTTTAATGTAATAGGAGAAGACTTCAAACAGGGCTATTGGGTAATAATAGTCATCGGCTTTGCCAATTTGTTAGATATGCTTATGGGTGTTAGCAATCAAATATTTTTCAATTCTAAATACTATAGCACCTTTGCCTATTTAAATTTCTTCTTTATGATACTTTTGGTTGTGAGTAACCTGATATTCATACCCAAATTTGGACTTATTGGAGCAGCAATGGCCTCTCTCTTCTCTAAATTTATTTACAACTTATTCAAATATATCTTCTTGTGGGCAAAGCTTAATTTTCAACCTTTTAGTTGGAAAACACTATATTTGTTAGTTATTGGATTAGCAACCTTATTTCTCATTCAATTCCTTCCCCCTCTATCAAACTTCATTATTGATATTGCTATTCGTAGCGGTGTTATAAGCTTCTTTTTTGGTGCAGGGGTTTATATCTTCAAGCTTAGTGATGACTTAAACCTTTGGGTTGA
>JAGGWH010000156.1 GCA_021157585.1 Bacteroidales bacterium
CTGTTTGGGACGAAAAGAACTCCAAGTGGTGGTTCTCGGTGTTGGATATTGTTGCTGTGCTTACCGACCAAAATGATTATACTAAAACCCGCAACTATTGGAAATACCTTAAAGCCAAGTTGAAGAAAGAAAATAGTCAGTTGGTTAGTGTTACTACCCAACTGAAATTAACTGCGGCAGACGGCAAACAGTATAAATCCGATATGTTGGATTACAACGGCATTATTGCCTTAGGCAAAATATTTCCCGGAACAAAAGCCAACCGGTTTATCGAATGGTTTACTTTTAGCGACGAAAGCATTGACGGAAAAAGTAAGACAAAAGCGTATGCCTTATTTGAAAGTTCATTTATCAATAGTATTGAAATTGGCACAATTAGAGGCTTACAACAAATTCACGCTTATTTATTTGGTGGCTTGTATGATTTTGCAGGGCAAATTAGACAAAAAAACATTTCAAAAGGCGGTTTCCAATTTGCTGTATCACGCTTTTTGGGCGAAACATTAAAGCAAATAGAAGCAATGCCCGAAACAACATTTGATAATATTATAGATAAATATGTAGAAATGAATATTGCACATCCGTTTATGGAAGGTAACGGCAGAAGTACCCGAATATGGTTGGATTTGATATTAAAAAAACGCTTGGAAAAATGCGTTGATTGGAGTAAAATAAGCAAAAGAGATTATATGAGCGCAATGATGCAAAGTCCAACAAACAGCAATGTTCTAAAAAGCTTGTTGAAAAATGCTTTAACCAACAAGATAAACGACCGTGAAATGTTTATGAAAGGGATTGACTATTCGTATTACTATGAAGAAAATGACTAAAATTTTGTCGGAATTTGACGCAAAGTTGTTTGCATATTTAATTGTTTGATATTCAAGTAAATATAAAGTTTTTTTAAGATAATGAACGACTTTTTTATAAATGTATAATAGGTTAATTTATGTTTAAACTCTCACCTGAATATTGGGATAAGACTTACGAGACTAATCAAACGGGCTGGGATATTGGATATGTTTCTACACCATTAAAGGAGTATTTTGATCAGTTAAGCGATAAATCTACGCGCATTTTGATTCCCGGAGCAGGTAATGCTTATGAAGCAGAATATCTTTGGAAGCAAGGCTTTGAAAATGTATTTGTACTCGACTTTTCCAGAGCAGCAATACATAGTTTTTTGTCTCGCTTTCCGGATTTTCCAAAATCAAATATTTTGGATGAGGATTTTTTTAAGCATAAAGGAAAATATGACTTGATTATTGAACAGACTTTTTTTACTTCGATATTTCCATCTCAACGAAAAGAATACGTACAAAAAACCGCCGATTTATTAAAGTCGGGAGGAAAATTAGTGGGTTTAGTTTTTAATCATCCGTTTAATTTTGAAGGACCACCATATAGCGGAACGCCCGAAGAATATCGGCAGCTTTTCACCCCTTATTATCATTTAAACATTTTTGAAACGGCTTATAACTCTATCAAACCTCGCAGAAACAGAGAGTTATTTTTTATATTAGAAAAAATTTCTTAGCAGGCGATAATCATATTTGTAAGAGTAGATTATTAAATATCAACCCAATCGCCCTCGGATTTTATTAAAGATACTAAAGCGTTTGAAGCTTCTTTTTCAGGAATATTTTTACGCATTAGGGTTTTAGCTTTATACAGATTTACCTTCGCTTTTCCACTTCCAACATAACCGTAATCAGCATCTGCCATTTCGCCCAAACCATTTACAATACAGCCCATAATAGCAATTTTAAGATGCTTTAAATGCTTTGTTTTTTCGCGAATTTCTTCCAGCCTATCTTCAATATTAAATAGCGTTCTACCGCAGGATGGACAAGCAATATAATCGGTATGTGTTAAGCGAAGTCTACAACTTTGCAATATTCCAAAAGAAACTTGTTTAAGTGTTTCAATATGAATATTTCCTTTGTCTTGCAACCAAATTCCATCACCAAAACCATCGAGTAAAAGAGCTGAATACACTTTTGTGCTTTCCAACAAAAAGGCTTCGTTTTGATCTAGATTAAACAATCGATGCAAAACAACAGGATTTTTCATTTGCTCTTTTTGCAAATAATAAAATGCTTTTCTCCATTCGGTAATTGGATTTTCCGTTTCCGCAGTGAGTACTATAATTGCATTTGATTGATTTTTAATAGCACTTAAATATTTTATTGAGCTTAAATCATCAAGCGAAAGCTTAACATAAACATCTTGATTATCCGCAAAGGAGTTTTCCAAAAGCTCTTTTCCACTCAACAGAGGATAACAATTTGTATGTTCGTTTTCCCAAGCAGCAAAATCCTGAATATATGTCTTATCCGAAGGCAAGAAAATGGGTTTATCACTTCCGAGATATAAAATATCTGGCGGAGGCGTATCAATTTCTTGCATAGGTTTTTTCACTTTACAACTGTTTCGCTGGGCGGCTGTAGAGATAACTAAAGGAGAATTATTCCCGCCAATAATGCCGATGGAAGAAGAAACTCTTTTGCGAAAAGTAAAAGGATTAAACCAAGGTTTTTGTGATTCAAAACCAGAATGTGCTAATTGTATTTTAAACGATTCTCGTAAAGCGAGAGCAACAGGAATTTCATTTTCTGGAGCTTCCGTTAAGGAAACTCGAATAGTATCTCCTATCCCATCATTCAACAAAGTCGCCATACCTGCTATAGATTTTTGTCGACCTTCCAAACCATTCCCCGCTTCGGTTACTCCTAAATGTATGGGATAAACGTGCTTATTTTCTTGCATTCGGGCAGCCAATAAACGGTTGGCATAAACCATGGTTAAAACATGACTCGATTTAAGCGAAATAATCAAATCGTAAAATTCAGCATCCTCAAAAAATTTCACAAATTCCATTGCCGATTCCACCATTCCTTCAGCCGTATTTCCATATTTGCTCATAATCCGGTTGGATAAAGAACCGTGATTTACACCAATGCGAATGGCTGTTTTATGCTTTTTACAAATCGTAATTAAAGGCTTTAATTTTTCAGCAGTGTTAATTAGCGCTTGCTGATATTCATCTTCAGAATAATCTTCTTTTGCGTTTTTCTCCGCATAATTGCCGGGATTAATTCTAACTTTTTCAACATATTGAGCAGCTACTTCAGCCACTTTAGGATTAAAATGAATATCGGCAGCCAAAGGTGTATTATAGCCTTTTGTTATAAGTTCAGACTTAATATTTTTAAGATTTTCTGCTTCAGAAATTCCCTGTACCGTTAAACGAATTAGTTCTCCTCCTGCCTCAATAATTCGCGTGCATTGCTTAACTGTTGCTTTGGTATCCAATGTGTTAGTGTTACACATAGACTGAATAACAATAGGATTTGCAGCTCCTAAAATAATACTCCCTACCCTTACTTCTCGTGTTTTTAAACGTTTATAAGAAAAATAATCAGTTGTATATTTATTTTCAGAATGCATTTCCTTCTTTCTATTTCCAATCAAATTCTGCCATGAGAATTATTTTCTCGTCGTTTTTACGCTGCATTTTATAGCGGACTTTTCCTTGATTTTCTACATTATCTGCATAGATTTCTATTTCATCACCAAAACGAGTTTCTTGTAAAAAATTTACTAAGACTTCATTTAAAGGATGGTTTTTCAGTTGTTCAGGTATATACAAATCGTTTATCCACGCTATATATTTGGCATTATTTACATGACCGTATAAATCTATATCGCTGGCTTTTACGGTATACGTATTTAATAAAAAAGGGAATTCACCTCTGGGTTTTAAACGCGAGATATAATTTATAGGATTTTCAACAAAACGCAAAGAGTCAAAAACATGGTCTAAACGCAGAGGTCTACGGGCTTCGATATCAATCACAACCCAGTTGGATGATCCAACAGCTATCAACTCATTTTTCTCATTTAACATCCTATAATCGCGATTAGCAAATAAGCCGGTAATACCTTTTGGCTGTGTTTGAATAATTAACTTTTCTTGCCAACCCGGTAAGCTTTTGAGTATTTTTATTCGCATTCCAAACAAAACCCAAGCTAATTTAGCCTCGCTCATTTTTTTAAAACCAAAATTCAGTTCCTCTGAATGCTTCCAGGCCGTTTCCTGAGCAAAATTAAAGAGAGAATGTAAACTCAAAAAGCCACTAAAATCAACATCGTGCCAAGAAACAAAATTAGTAGTCTTTAGTTGTGGTATATCAGTTGGAAAAGGAGAAATTAAACGATTCATAGTAATGGGAGTATTAAATGGTAAATTTTAAATGTGTGTTAAATTTTAAATGATTTGTATTAAGTGATAAAATTACAAATCCTTTTCGTTTTTCAAAGTGTTTATATTTTACTAAAAACAAATAAGCGATATCTCCAGTTTGTACAACTAGAGAATACCGCTTATTCAAAGAATTATGAGACAAATTTTTATAAAATGGGGTTTACTAACCTAAGTTCAGTATAAATTTACATTTTAATGATATTTAATTCAATATATAACAACGTGTTAGAACCACACCCATAATCATATCAAAGCCATCGCATTTTCCCTTGAGTGAAACTTGATCTCCTATTTTCAAGTCACTAAGAAATGCTTGATTATGAACTACACTAAGGCTATCTATAGCGCAGTTTACAGCTTCCATTTCATCATTTAAAACAATGGATACCTCAAAGCCGTTGGTTGTAATATCAACGATCTCTCCTTGAACTTGAACTACTTGATTAGCAAATTTTATATTTCCAGCTTCTTCGTCAGAATTATATTCATTAAAAAATGCTTTTGCCGTTAAACTATAGGCGGGTGTCTCGTGCTCAATATCACGATGGGGCATATTAAAAACGTAATATACTGTCGCTAAACCGCCCACTAAACCAATTGCAGCAACAATCAAAAATATTTTCAGGTTCTTTTTCATCATTACTTATTATAAGGTTTATAGTCGAATTTTATCTTTAGCAGAATTTCATCTTTAATGGCTTTCTTATACGACTTTTCTACTTTTACTTTATAATTTTCAAGTGAAATATGGAATTCTGATTCCGCAGATATAAGACCATCTTTTACTGTGATTATCCCTTTTTCTTCAATATCTCTTGTTTCTCCGTGGATGGTAAATTTTCCTTGAAATAGGACATCATAAGAACCATCAATGGAAAAGTTAGCAACATCGAAATTGATTATTTTTCCTTTGAATACCGATTTTGTAAACTTATGAGATTCGATATAATTTTCGTTAAAATGTTCTTCTACTAGGGCTTCTTCAAACTTGAATGAACGCACCAAAGTTGAGGCTACAATATCACCTGTTTCCGTATTTAATATACTGGCTACCTTTTTGTTTATCCCATCAATGGTAAACAAAGGGGTTTCAGAAAAAATCTCAACAGTGCCCGTCTTGGTTATCTGTTTTTGTGCCTGAGCAGTTACGGCTAAGAAACTAATCAAGATTATTAAAAGGAATTTATTTTTCATTATTATATTTTTTAGTTTGTTTTTAATGGCCTGATTTTATGGCGAAAACTCTTGAGATATTGAAACCAAAATAGATTCCTCCATTGAGCCAGTCTCCTGTTGTTTCGCCAATAAAACCATCCTCAACCATAGCCTTTGAATTTGTTGCAAATATTTGAAATACATGGCCTCCTGTTTCAATATCGAATCCTATAGCAAGAGGATTAAAATATGCATTATCCGATTTTGCATGGTTTGTATAGAAGTACTCGAAAGTAACGGCTACTCTACGTATAAATTTATAGCGACCACCAATTCCCATGGCCAAAATATCGTTTTTTTCACCTTCAATGACAAAGTTTCTATGTACAAAAGTTGGGGAGAGCTGTAAAGATAAAGCTTCATTAAATTTATGGGCAATTAACAATTGATGAGTAAATCCCATTCTCGACATATAATCATCAAAAACACCATCTCTCATATCAGGAAGATCTAAATAACCTCTAAGTGTTTTAAGAGATACATCTCCATAATAAGATATAGAAACGGGCATTACTCTTTTTCCTTTTGATTGACGGATTATTGTAAGTTTAAGAGAGCCATCGTAGGTTTTTTTGTTTGTTCCTCGACGTAAACCAAGCATTAACCAATCGTTAATACCATATTCAAAAGAGAAATTGATAAGGGCATTATCTAATCCCCAAAGTTGGTAAGCACCACTATTCAATTGTCCAAAGCGGTGGTTAATCCTAAAATCGAGCTGACCTTTTTGCATTCTTTCAATAGAATGACCGTTAATAATTCTTGTAGATTTGAATGTATAGGCAGTATATTCTATTTCTTCTTCAACTTCATCGTCTAACATATTCATCAAATCATCTTGAGCATATGACTGTGAGAAAAAGAACACAAAAGCTATCGTTAGTAAATACAGTTTTTTCATGATTTTATAATTTATCTAATTATTATTTGCACCTTCTCTAATCCATACTAGCACCTTATCGGTTTGAGTTTTAGATAATATTCCTGAAAGAGGCATTGGACTCTGCAGATCTATCATACGCATATAAAGCTTGCTGTTTTCTGGAGTATCTAAATCTAACTGACCGCCTGTAGTTATTGCTTCAAAGGCATTTCCTTCTGATAAATCTGGCCAGATTCCGTTTACATTATGGCATCCAATAGCATTACAGCTTTGGTTGAAAATAGGAATTAGCTCTGTTTGGAAACTTACGTTCTGAGGTAATTCATCAGGTAGTTCTATTTGTTCGTATTTGCAGGAACTAAAAATTACAGTTAGCAGCATTAGAATTGCAAATCTATTTAGTGTTGATTGAGTCATAATATTTTGAATTGTTAATTAATATTATTGAATCTGAAATATTGAGAATGTAGCAGCTATTTTTAAAGTTTTAAAGACAGCTGCCACATTCATTATGTGTTAATTATTATTCAAACTTCAAGATTAGGTTAGGCTTGATTGCATGTGCAATTGCTGCATTATTAAATATAGCCAAGCCAAAAGCCAATTCTTCTGTCACATCAAATACAACATCATCTGCATCATTTGTATTTAGTTTACGTGTGAACTCGCAAATCCAACCAGTACCTGTGTGTACAGCGGAGATAGAAATATCACCTCTACCTAAAGTAAAAGCTCTAGTTGTAACACTTGGAAAACGTTTGTTGCCTGTAGCATGTTCGTATCCACCATCAGCAGGATCAATTGTTCCGCCATTGTAAGTAAGCACACCATTAGCATCTACTGCTGTTATTAGCTTAGCTGTGCCGTTGTCAATTTCGTCTTGACTAATCCAGTAATAATCTGTTCTGTTAGGAATAATATACAGCGGAACACTCACGTCAGCATTACCATTATTTAAAGTTTGAGAGTTATTTGAATATCCTCCTTCACCTGTTGAATCACCATGTCTTCCATTTGTTCCAGACATTTTAGAAGGATCATCATAAGTCATCATTTGATCATCAACCTGACCGGCATAAGTACCTCTAACACGTTTCCAGTGCCACATATCAATTTTCTCTCCGTCCGTGGTTAAATAATGTCTAGTATGTTTGTCTTTAGCATTTACAATAGTTAGATTTTGATGGCAAGTAGCATAGCACGTTGAAGAACTAAATCCACTTACGTCTCCTATTGGAAATAAGAAAGCAAACTTATCTTCATAGAATTTATCAGAAGCGGTATTCGCATACTTATGCTCACTTTTCCAGAGTTTATCACTTGGATCAAAATACCAAGACTGTCTGTCTTTACTGTCATCTGAATCATCCCATTCTAATAAGAAATAAATATCATTTCCGAAATAACCTGAGCGCATCGTAAATGGATATTTTTCACCAGTATAAGGAGCAAATAAGCCTAGGCCTTCCTCTGTACCTTCACCATCACTATTTAAATACGTTCCTCTGGCAGATAAATTAGGAACTTCTGTGGTTCCAACTAATCTTTGGGCTGTTCCCCACATTTCATCAACGATACCATCTAAAGTAGGTGCCGAAGTAAATTTTTTCACGAGAAGTTCTGATGTACTTTCTCCCGGATCAACAATTGGGTCATCTCCTCCTGTATCATCTTTTTTACAACTGTTTAATGATAGCATTGATCCTAAAAGGAGCAGACTTGCGAAATACTTAAAATACTTTTTCATTTTTTTATAGAATTATGTTCAATTAATTGATTATTGATTAGGCTTTATCCCATTGCAATTAATAGTCCCGTTCTATAATGCAGAAGACAATTATTTATTCGCTTAACTGTATATTTCTGAGTATTAGGGGCAAATTGTTCAGAAAAAAATTAAAAATTATTTTCGGGCAGAAAAAAAAAGAAAAAAAACGACGGGTTCTCGTCGATAAAGACGAAAAACGGTCGCTTAAAATTTTATAAATACAGGGCTTACAGCTTGAATTTTATAACCTTTGATTTTAGAGTAGATGCTGGAAGTCCTAATAGTTCTGCAGCCTTTGCTTTGTTACCATGTGATTTATCCAAAGCGGTAATGACTGCATTTTTCTCAACCTCTTCAAGGATTTCATTTAGCGTTTTATTATCGAAAGTAAAGCAGCTTCGTTTAAAATCGGGAAATTTTATTTCGTAAGGAATGATTTCTGTATCTATCTTGTTATCAGCACTCAACAGTGTTAGTCGTTCCGAAAGGTTTTTTAATTCTCTAACATTTCCAGGAAACGGATATTTTTTTAAAATATCAAATACCTCACTGTCAATTTGCTTTTCGCCATCCTCAGAATAAATCGAAACAAAATGCTTGGTTAAACGAACAATATCTTCAGGTTTTTCTCTTAAAGAAGGCAACTGAATTGGAAATACATTTAGACGATAGAAGAGATCTTCTCTAAACTTTCCCTCGTCTACCATTTTTCTCAAATCTTTTTTGGTGGAAGCAATAAGACGAATGTCAACCTTAATTATTTTACTTCCGCCAACTCTTTCTATTTCTCTCTCTTCAAGTGCTCTTAATAACTTTACCTGCATGTCGAGCGGAATATCATCAATGTCATCCAAATAAAGAGTGCCACCAGAGGCCATTTCAAACCGTCCTATTTTTTCTGAGATGGCTCCAGTAAAAGCTCCTTTTTCATGTCCAAAAAGTTCGGATTCAAATATTTCACGATTCAATATTGCACAACTAACCTTAATCAATGGTTTTTTACTTCGACTACTGTTATAATGAATGATGTTAGTTAACAACTCTTTCCCCGTTCCTGTTTCACCTACAAGCAAAACAGAAGTTGATTTTTGCGCAACGATTTTTACCAAGTTGAAAATTTCATTTACCCTAGCACTTTCGCCTACATAAGACGAAAAATTGTAATTCTGTTTTAATTTTATTTTTAGTTCTTTATTCTCATCCTTAACTTGTTTAAGTTCGATAATACGCTCGATAATAAGAAGTATTTTTTCGTTATCGAAAGGTTTTTCGACATAATCATAGGCGCCTAATTTCATAGCTTCTACTGCTGTGGAAACAGTAGAATATGCTGTCATTAGAACAACAAAAATAGCCGGATTTATTTTTTTTATTCTCTCTAAGAATTCAATGCCATTAATGTCTGGCATTTTTAGATCGGTGATTACAATATCAGGGGTGATGGTTTTCATTTGTTTCAATGCAGAACCGGCATGAGCAAATTCAAAAACCTCATAACCGGCATCTTTTAATTCGTCGGCAAGAGAAACCCGAATTATGCGTTCATCATCTACAACATATATTTTCATAGTTTATTTTTTTTAGAACAAGGCAATTCAATAATAAATTCGGTTCCCACACCCACAGTAGAGCTAAAGGATATTGTTCCTTGATGTTCTTTAATCAAATTAAAAGAAACAGACAGCCCCAATCCGGTTCCTTTCCCTACTTTTTTAAGCGTAAAGAAAGGATCGAAAATCTTATCTTGGCTCGGCTTAGGAATACCAATACCATTGTCCTTTAAATGAATATATACTTTATCATCAATTGGATTGGCGGTTATTTCTATTTCTCCTACCAGTTGAGGCTCATTCTCTTTTCGTTCAAGAATAGCATCGTAACTGTTTAGAATTAGGTTTACAAATATTTGTTCCAAATGATTGGCACTAGCATTTACAAAGTGATCTCTTTGGAATTTACGTTTTACAATTATCCGTTGGTCTGAGAGCTTGTGGCTGGTTAGTTTAATTGCATTTTCGATAACGGTATTCAATTTTGTTTTCTGTAGCAAGATATCTTGCTTGCGACTAAAATTTAACAAATGTTGAACTACATTTTCTATGCGTGTAGTTGCTTCTTGTATCAAAAGAATGTATTTGGTATTTTGCTCAATATTTGCAGGATCTTTAGTGATTCTCTTTGTGCAATTTCTAATTCCTGAGATGGGATTGTTTATTTCGTGGGCAACACCTGCCGAAAGGGTTCCTAAAGAAGCTAGCTTTTCAGCCTGAACCAATGCGCCTTGTGTTTTTTTTAACTCCTGATAACTGTTTTCAAGTCGAACCAACATTTCTGAAAATTTTGTTTCAAGTACATCTAGCTCATCATTGATTTGGAGGTTTAAAAAACGTCTGAATTTACGTTTTGTTACACTATAGTCTTTCTCTAGACCAGTTTTATTTAAATCAAAAATTTGTGCTTTCCGGCTGATGTTTTTAATGGGAGAGGTAATGATGTAAGAGAAGAATAACGCACCGACTAAGCCGAGAATAAAGAAAATGATAATCATTAATATCAAATTTCGAGTTGCCTCCGTAATTTCTTGTTGGATGTGTTCCTCTACAATGCCAAGGCGAACCGTTCCTATATTTCCATTTAGTATAGGATAAGCAATATCTCGGATAACAGGATATTTATAATTATTTGTATTGATAACCAGTATGTTATAGTCCTCTGAATTTAGCTGGTTTATGTTTAGTAATCCCGGTGGGATATTGATATCGTAGGTTTGAGCAACAAGCTTATTCTGACTATTCAATAAAAATATATAGGCTATGCTAGGATCACTTTGTTTTACTTCGTCAAGTATATTATAAAGGCTTAAAGCGTCTTCGTAAACTAATGGTGTCAGTGCTTTTTCTGCAACTATACCGGCAAGTACCTTACAACGCTTGTCTATTTCTTTTTCAAAAGAAGTATAAACAGATGTCCATAAAAGATAAATATTAGTAAGACCAAAGATGAGGACTACAAAAGTAGAAACGATGGCAAATTTCCAAAATAAAGGGAGCCTGATTATTTTATTTTGAAGCTGCATTATTAATCAATTCTTTTAATTGAAAAACACTAGTATATATTGAATCATCTACTCGAACAAATTTGTCGATATTGAGTTTATCGAGCAAGCTTTTTCCTATACTATCAGTATGTAGGTTTAAGAAAATGTCTTGATACTTTTTAAAGCATTTTTCCGACAGCGACGAAGGAACCACCACGGGTGGTATGCCAAAAAATTCTGACTTTTCAATAATTTTGATATTTTCAATTCGTTCTGGATGATGCATTGCAATATAATCATAGATAAGGCCGTGTACCGAAGCGCCATCAACAATACCCCTGTTTACCATCTGGATAGAAATGTCATGCCCATACGTATAAATTGTCTTTTGAAAGAAATTTTCTTCCTCAACGGAAAGTTGTACTAACTCTTTAAACGGATATAATCTTCCCGTATTTGAAAGCGGGTCTGTAAAAGCAAATTGTTTGTTTTCAAAATCTTTAAAAGTGTTGATTTCTGAGTCTTTTTGAGTAATAATGTAAGCTTGGTATGAGGTCTTTTGATCGATTTGTGGAGCTACCAATAATCTTATTTTTCCGCTCGAATATTCCTCAACAAAAGCTCCCGAACATATAAATGCAAAATCTACCTCTGCATTTTCTAAGAGCAGATTAACTTCTTCGTAAGATTTTTTTTGCTTAATAAAAATGGGGTGACCCGATTTTTTTGAGATATAATTTATCAAATCATTATAATAACTGTAGGTTTCTTTGGGCGAAGTCATAGACGCAATAGCAATATACACGGCGTCCGTTTCGCTAGTATTTACGCTTGATTTCTGATTCGAAGTATCGGCAAAATTAACCTGAGCATTTTTATTATTCGTGTTTGTGCAAGCAAAGGTTAAAAACAAAAAGAATAGTGTTGCAATTCGTTTCATATCTACTTATTTAAGTATTTGTAAAGTAAATCAATTTTATAATGAATTTGGAGAAAAATATTGATCTGTTTAATTTTATTTTATCCTTGGTTCTGCTATTGCATAAACTGCACCAAAAAGAAATTGATGTATTTGATATGATTAAAATTTAAACGGATACTTTTTTTGGTTATTCGGAAGATTTTAGGTCATTCTGAAAGAAAAACGAAAATAGAAGTCCGACAAATGCAAGCCCAGCAGCAAAACGGAAAACACTTTGAACGGCTTGAATTTCATTCAAGAACAACACGTTTTCGAACCTTAAATTGAGGTTTTGAAAGAAATAACTAAACAACAAGGCAAAAACCAAAACGCCAATCAATTTACCCATACTTTTTGAAGTGGCAATGGCAGCCGATCCCATACCGTAATTTTTGCGAGGCAAATTTAACATCCCAATTGTTGTTGCGGCCGGATAAAACAAACCCATTCCAATTCCGAGGAGTATCATTGAGAAAACAATAAATAAAAGGCTGCTTTGTTGACTCCAAAAGCTAAAGAAAAGCATAGAAACAAACAAAAAGAAATTGCCTAAAAGCACCACTTTCTTTGTGCTTAAAATGCGCTGAAAATAATCAGTAAATGGTGCGAGAAGAACCATTATTGCGGGCGATATTACCATCAACAAACCCGATAGTTCTGTGTCAAAACCTCTTCCTTCTTCAAAATAAAAGGGGCGCAAAAAGCGCGATCCAACATTCACCACAAAAAATAAAAAGAAACCTAGACTCGCCAACCAAAAGTTTCGTAAACGGAATAAACTCAATTCCAAAATTGGAAAAGAGCATTTTTTCTGTCGATAAAGGAAAATTAAAAATAAAAAGAGGGAAATAAGCAGAAATGGCCAAGCTCCAGACCATCCATAATTCCTTCCTATATTAACTCCAGCGATAAGGCTGGCGAGAAAGGCGAAACTTAAAAAAGCACCCAAAATATCAAATTTTTCTCTTTTTGTTTTATCTGCTTTGAGTCGGAGTTTAAAACTAAACCATAAACCCATAATTACCAAAGGAATATTTATAAAAAACACTGCTTGCCAAGAGAATAAACTTATTAAATAACCGCCAATCAAAGGTCCAACACTTATTCCTATTCCGGTACTCATCATCCATTGGCCATAAGCACTTGCTTGTTTTTCTTCTGAAATATATCTTTTAATTAAGGCTGGACCAATAACATATAAAGCCGCCTCAGCAAATCCCTGAAAAAAGCGCAAGCCAAGTAAAAAATTAAAATCAGTAGTGATGCCACTTAAGAAAGTAGTGAGACCAAAAATTGCAAAACCAGAGATTAGGATTTTTTTAGGTGATGCAATTTGACTTATCTTTCCCATAATCAATGCTGAGCTTGTTGCTGTGAGCATAGAAATCATTAAAACCATAGAAATAAGCGAAACGCTAAATTGAAAATACGAGCGCATTTCGGGCAAAGCAATATTTACTGCCGACAAATCCATTAAAACGACCAAAGCCGCACTATTTATTGCCCAGCGTATTGCTTTTTCGTTAGACATAATTTAATGGGCTTCTAACCAGTTTTTACCGGTATTCATATCTACAACAATGGGGACATTTAGAGAAATAGCTTCTCGCATTTCTTTTTCAACCAAGATTTTTAGTTCTTCAACTTCATCTAAATGCGCATCAAAAACCAATTCATCGTGCACTTGCAAAATCATTTTCGATTGCATGTTTTTTTCTAGCATTCGTTTTTGAACATTAATCATAGCCACTTTTATCATATCGGCCGAAGAACCCTGGATAGGTGCATTAATTGCATTTCGCTCGGCAAAACCACGCACAATGGCATTGGAAGAATTGATATCTTTTAAATAGCGGCGGCGACCTTTTATGGTTTCTACATAACCCTTTTCTCTTGCAAAAATTTTGGTTTGCTCCATATAGTTTTTAATAGCAGGATAACTCTCAAAATAAGTGGCAATAATCTCAGCCGCTTCTTTCCTCGAAATTCCAATATTCTCTGCAAGTCCAAAAGCAGAAATTCCATAAATAATCCCAAAGTTCACACCTTTAGCATTACGACGCATATCTTTGTCAACCTCTTCAATAGGTACATTATACACTTTAGAAGCTGTGGCAGTATGTATATCGATACCATCTTTAAATGCTTGTATCATAGCTTTATCGCCGCTTAGGCTGGCGATAATTCGTAATTCAATTTGAGAATAATCTGCCGCTAAAAGAATATAATTGGCATTGCGCGGAACAAAAGCTTTACGTATTTCGCGCCCTTTTTCCGTTCGGATAGGAATATTTTGAAGGTTGGGATTCGTGGAGCTTAAACGACCAGTAGCTGCTACTGTTTGGTTGTAGCTTGTATGTATTCTTCTTGTTCGCGGATTAACCAATAAAGGTAAGGCATCAACGTAAGTTGACTTTAATTTAGTTAAAGAGCGATAATCTAAAATTGCGCGAATGATAGGATGTTTGTTTTCTAATTTACGAAGTATATCTTCGCCTGTTGAATATTGTCCCGATTTGGTTTTTTTAGCTTTTTCAACAATTTTCATATGTCCAAAAAGAATTTCGCCCAACTGCTTTGGCGATGATACATTAAACTGAACACCTGCCATTTCTTGTATCTGCTTGTTTAGTTTAACAATCTCTTTTCCAAGCTCAAGAGAAAAATCATTTAAAGCCTCTGAATCTAAATTTACACCCTCGCCTTCCATAGAAGCCAAGACTGAAATTAAAGGAATTTCAATTTCATTAAATAAATTAAGTAATCCTGCTTCTTGTAATTTTGGCTCAAAAATATCTTTTAGTTGAAGTGTAATATCAGCATCCTCGCAAGCATATTCTTTTAGTAAATCCAAAGGAACATCGCGCATAGTTTTTTGGTTTTTTCCTTTTTTACCAATCAAATCTGCTATAGGCATGGGCTTATAATCCAAATAGTTTTCGGCTAATATGTCCATAGAGTGTCGCATATCGGGTTGTAAAAGATAATGCGCTATCATAGTATCAAATAAACGTCCTTTTACTTCAATACCATACCATTTTAGGAATGAAATATCAAATTTTAAGTTTTGACCTATTTTCCCAATACTTTCATTTTCAAAAACAGCTTTAAACTCTTGCATCACAGCTTCAGCTTCGGCAAAATTTTCGGGTAAGCAAACATAAAAACCTGAATGATGACCATACGAAAACGACAAACCAACCAATTCATCTGTATTTGGGTTTAAGCCGGTTGTTTCTGTATCAAAACAAAAAGCCATAGATGAAGATAGAGTCTTAATAAGTTTTTCGCGCTTTTCAAATGTATCTACTAATTCGTAATTATGTGTTTGTGTTTCAAGTGTTTTATATTCGCTTTCAGTAGGTATTTCTATGCCGGCAGATCCAAATAAGTCGGCTTGACCACTTTCTGTATTTAATCCTTTTTCAGATAAGGAATTCATTTGTTTTAAAACCCTTGAAGCAAATGTTCTAAACTCTAATTCTGTTGTAATTTCTTTTAATGCTTTAGCGTTGGGCTCTTTTCTTTCAAAGCTTTTTAAATCAAAAGTTACCGGAGCATTAATATCTATGGTTGCTAATTTTTTCGACATTAAAGCATCTTCTTTTGCCGCCTTAACTTTATCACGAAGTTTAGGGTTTTTTATCTCGTCGATACGTTTAAGCATTTCTTCCACACTTCCAAATTGTGCAATAAGTTTTTTAGCTGTTACGGGACCAACACCGGCAATGCCGGGAATATTATCCGAAACATCTCCACTTAAACCAAGAAAATCTATGACTTGTTCGGGGCGTTCCACTCCAAATTTTTCACAAACCTCATCTACACCTAAAATTTCAGCCTTATTACCCATACGAGCAGGTTTGTACATTTTAATATTTTCACTAACCAACTGCCCGAAGTCTTTATCGGGAGTCATCATAAAAGTGAGCAAATTTTCTTTTTCAGCTTTTTTAGCCAAAGTTCCAATTACATCGTCGGCTTCATAATTCTCAACTAAAACAACAGGAATATTAAAGGCTTGAATAAGTTGCTTAATATAGGGAATTGATATGCTAATATCTTCGGGAGTTTTTTCACGATTGGCTTTATAGGCCGGATAAAATTCGTTACGAAACGATCCTCCTTTAGGATCAAAAACAACTGCAATATAATCCGGATTTTCATTAGAGAGTACTTCCCAAAGAGTATTGGCAAAACCTAAAATGGCGGATGTGTTTAAACCTTTGGAGTTAATACGTGGGTTACGATTAAGTGCATAATAAGCTCTGTAAATCAATGCATAAGCATCAAGGAGAAAAAGTTTTTTCTGTTCAGGCATAACTAAAATTATAAGATGACTTGATGATTAAAAAGGCTAAATAGTTTTAATAAAACAACGTCTTCGTTTATGCTGAATAGAGTCGAAATTTTTCCAATTACTAATTACATTATGATTGGTTTCAAAAATACCTGTTGTTTCCATAAACTTAATTCCCTGCTTATGCATTTCACCTAATATTTCATCAAAAAGGACCACGGCAACACCCGCTCTGTCAAATTCAGGCATTACGCCAATTAAAAACAGATCGAGCACTTCGGGCTTTTTCATAGCTTGCAAAATATGATAAAATCCAAAAGGATAAATACTTCCTTTTGCTTTTTGCATAGCTACGGATAAAGAAGGAACAGCAATCATAAAAGCAACAACTGCATCGTCTTTTTTGATAATCCTGACAAACTTAGGGTTGATTATCTTAAAATACTTTTGGGTATACAAATCAACCATTTTATCATTAAAAGAAGTAACAAACGGCAGTTTTTGGAAAGCTTCGTTTAGCACCTTAAACATAGGTTTAACATAAGGCAAAAAATCTTTTGTTTTTTCAAACTTCACGACTTCAAATCCATAACGTTTTTTTACGATAGCAGCACCACGTTTGGCTTTATTCAATGCGTGTTCACCCAAGGTAAGACGAAATTCTATCCAATCTATTTCTTTTTCGAAACCATAAGCATCGAGATGAGTTTTATAGTAAGGCATATGATAAACAGATGCTACAGAAGGTAGATGATCAAAACCTTCAATAAGCATTCCTTGAGTATCTAAATTAGAATAGCCTAATGGTCCGTGAACGATCTCCATTCCGCGTTCTTTTACCCAAGCAACAGCAGTATCCATCAATAGTAGAAAAACTTCTTTATCGTCAATAAATTCGAGCCGGGAAAAACGACCATACTTCTTTCCGGTTTTTTTATTGTATTTTGAATTTATTATCGCACTAATTCTTCCCACAGCTTTGCCATCGCGATATGCTAACCAAAATTCCGACTCGCTATATTCAATAGCAGGATTATATTCAGGGTCTATTGCTTTTAATTCATCTGCTTTAATAGGCGGAACCCATAAGGGTGTGTTTTTATATATCTCAAATTGTAGGTTTACAAAAGCTTTTTTTTGATTTTTACTACGAACGACTTCTATTGTTAATGCCATAATTTTATTTTTTTATATAAACAAATCTACGGAAAAAATACGAAAACAAAGCTGCTTTTAGGTAAATCACAAAAATGAGAAAGTGATAATTTTTACTTTAACAGAACAATATATTTTGTAACTTGCAAACAACTTTTAAATAAGTTTCTTTTCCTATAGCAAGAAAGGTAATATAAGTTTTAATCCGAATAGTATTTTGTAAAAACCGCTTCTTTATTTCATACAATTAAATTTATTGTCAGATGAAAAAATTATTCCTTCTCCTTTTCATATTTATTACAATACAATTAGTGGCAGACGAGTTTACCGTTAAGTTTTTTACTTATAACCCAAATAGCCATATTGCAAGTCGCTATCCGCGTTTAGATCAAAACAAACAAAATTGTGCTTTAATATTAATAGAAACACGTTTGCGTAATATTATTTTTGAGGCTGATCAAGGAATTGTAGGAGATATTAAGCTTAAACAAGGTAAGTTTTATCTTTATGTTCCTACCTCTGTTACCACCTTGAAATTCTCTAAAGAAGGCTTTGATAGCTTTGAATACACGCTTCCTTTAAGTGTTCGTTCATTTGGAGTTTATAATTTGAATTTGGATGCTATTATAACAGAGAAACCGGTTAAAGAAGAAATTGTCGCCGTGCAAGAAGATACGCCACCAATATCGGAACAGACAAAAGTTGAAGAAGAAATATTGCCAGAGGTAGAAAATAAACAAGTAGAACAGCAGCTAAATACATTGGAACCAACTGTTTCTGAAGAGTTGCCAATAGAAAAAAAGGAAAATATAACAGAAGAAAAACAAGAAATTAAGGTAAATGAACAGTCTATAACAAAAGAAGAAGTTATAGAAGAAACTGTTGTAGAAAAATCCGAACCAAAAGAAGAAACTATAAATCAAGAATCTGTAGAAACAGTTGAGCCGAAACAAGAAGGAACTCAAGTAGAGAAAGTCCCCGAACAAATAGTAAAAGAAGTTGTTGAAGAAATACCGGAAGAGCCTGTTGAGGATGTAATGTTAATAAACGATATTCCTTTAAAAGCAGCTCCTGAAATTGAAAATATGATTTTTGTTCAAGGGGGATGTTTTAACATGGGTAGTCATTTTGGAGGAAAAGATGAGCTCCCTGTTCATAAGGTTTGCCTCGACGATTTTTATATTGGAAAATATGAAGTTACCATAGAAGAATATGTCGAATTTTTAAACGGTATAGCTTGTGATTCTACGGGTATACAAGATAATTTAAAGCTGATATCTATAGGTACTGAAATACGATATGAAAACGGTATTTTTGTTTTTGATTCAAAAAATGCACAATTGCCTGTATCAACGGTAACCTGGTATGGTGCAAAAGCATATGCCGAATGGGCGAATGCTCGTTTGCTTACCGAAGCCGAATGGGAATTTGCTGCTCGTGGAGGATTAAAAATGAAACAAACACTTTATGCCGGTAGCGACAGTATTTACGATGTTTGTATGTATGCCAAAAGCAGTGGTAACCACTTACATGCTGTGGGTTCAAAAGATCCTAACGAATTGGGTATTTTTGATATGAGCGGAAATGTTTACGAATGGGTAGAGGACAGATATCATAAAAGTTATTATGCTAAAAGTCCGGAAAAAAATCCGCAAGGATCTCCTTTTGGGCAGTTACGGGTTATGCGGGGTGGTTCGTTTGGTGATAAAGCAGCAGACTGTCGTGTAGCCAATAGACGCAAATATATGCCGGCAAATTCTATGTACTATTTTGGCTTTCGTATTGCTAAATCTTTACCGGTAGCTGAAGAATAAACTATAATTATGTCTCAAACATTTACTATTAAAACTAAACTTGGATTTAAAGCTCCTAACTTTCTACTACCCGATACTGTAACTGGTAAATCATTTGATTATAAGTCGGTTAAAGGTGAAAAAGGAACTCTAATTATGTTTATTTGTAATCATTGTCCCTACGTTTTACACGTAATGGATGAGTTGGTTGAAATAGGTAAAGAATATTTGCCAAAAGGAATTGGCTTTGTGGCTATAAGTGCAAATGATGTAGAAAATTATCCCGAAGATTCTCCTGAATTGATGAAGCAATTCGCTGTTAATCGTGGTTTTCCCTTCCCTTATCTTTACGATGAATCACAAGAAACGGCAAAAGCTTACCAAGCTGCTTGCACTCCTGATTACAATTTATTTGATGCAAATGACAGATGTGTTTATCGTGGTCAACTTGATGGTTCACGACCTCAGAATAATATCCCAATTGATGGAAGAGACTTACGAGATGCTCTGAATAAAGTAATTGCAGGAAAAAAACCCGATGAAAATCAATTGCCCAGTTCGGGTTGTAATATTAAATGGAAAATTCAAGACAAAAATCCTTTAAAACCCTTGCTTTAATTTTAATCGACATTAATCGTTAAATAGAAAATCAATCAAAGTAATTCCAAAGAGAAGTAATCGTTTATAAGGTATTTTTAAATTCGTAATTATACTTTTTTGTTATTTCTAATTTAGGTATAAAACATCTTTATAAACGAAACAGAAGTATAGCGTATTTTATACGGATAAGCCTGTTTCTTAAAAAATTGTTAAGTTTTTATTTGCTCTACAAGCTTAAAAATAAATTATTTTAAACTGTTGATGGTTTAATTTTTACACACTATATTGATTAATAAATTTTTATCTTGCTTCTTTTCATCTGATTTTTATATATTTGCCGCTAAAAATTGTGCAAACCCAAAAGATTGGAAATTAAAAATGAAAAAAATTAGATTAACTTTAATCGCTCTTTTTGTCGGAATGGTATCTTTAACATACGCTCAAGATATTAATGAAGCAGGAGCAAAATTTAACGAAGGTTTAGAATTAGATAAAGCCAAAAATTATGGTGGTGCTATTGAAGCATGGGAAGAAGCTATTTCCGTATGTGATGATATTGGATTTGATGCAGAAGAATTAAAAGCTAATATTCAAAAGAAATTGGGATACACATATTTTAAACAAGGTATTACTCAGTATAAAAAGAAAAAATTCGATGTTGCTATTGATGCATTAAAAAACGCAAAAGAAATCGCAAGTGAAATTAACGATGCTAAAACGGCAAAATCAGCTTCCATATACATCCCTAAAATATATTCTACTAAGGGATTAACATTAATGGCTAAAAAGAATTATGACGAAGCTTTAAGTATTTTTGACGAAGCATTAAAATATAACTCTAAATGTGTTGATGCTTTTTACGGAAAAGGTATGACTTATAAAGCATTGAATAAATTAGATTTAGCTGCCGAAGCTTTTGATAAAGTAATAGCCTTAGGTGTAGGAAAAAAATCAGCAGCAAAAAAAGTAGCAAGCTCTACCATTGCTGCTCAAAAAATGTTTGAAGCAAAAGCAGCATCTGAATTACAGATTGAGCATAGTGCAGTTGCTGTTGACTTATTAAACAAGGCTCTTAAATACTCTCAAAGCTCTCCTAATACTTTTTATTTATTGGCTTTAGCTAATAATAAACTTAAAAAATGGGATGCTACTATTGATGCTGCTCAAAAAGCATTGGCTCTTGAGGGTGTGGATGCTTCTGCCGTAAATTTTGAATTAGGAAAAGCTTTTGAAGGAAAAGGAAGTGCTGCTAATGCTTGCGCTGCCTATAAAAAAGTTATTGACGGACCTAATGTTGAAGCTGCAAAGTTTCAAATCAAAGAGGTTCTTAAATGTAAATAGAAGCTATAAACTTATCTATAATTGAGAAGGCAGCCTTTTGGGCTGCCTTTTTTTATCTATCCTTCAGCAAGACTATTTTTTATTTAGCTTTGCATTATACGGTTTGTTTAAGTATTGCTAATTTAAAAAACAGAAATAATGAAGATGCTTTCTAAGAAATGGGTTTTGATACTAATCAATGCTATACTTGTTATTAGTTTTGGAATAATGCTAATATTTGTTCCCGTCGAAATTTTAAAAAGTCTTGTTTTTATTATAGGAACAGTAATTGCCTTTGTTGGATTAATATTAATATTTGGGGCTTTTAATTATACCAAAGAGAATAAAAATATGATTTTTTGGTTGTTTCAAGGCCTGTTTAATATGGTTGTTGGTGGTATTGTTATGTTTTTTCCCGAAGCCTCTATAAAATTTTTATTAATATTAGCTGGGATATGGGCTATTGTTTTAGGTGTTTATCAATTTTCCGTGAGCTTATTACCTCAAATAGAAATTAATGGAAAAATATGGCATAAGATAAATGGATTATTGGCAGTAATAATAGGGATACTTCTCATCTTTGCTCCTGAAATAATTACGGGTATTGTGTTGGGTGTCTTTGGTTTTTTATTGCTAATAATTGGTTGTGGAATGCTTTATTTTTCGATTTTACTTAAACATCTTGGAGAAATTGAAGAAGTGGAAGAGGAGATTTATACTCAAGATATTGATGATACAATTGATGATGATATTACTCTTTAAAAGCTTTTATGTCTTTTACATTTAATTGTAAATTTTTAGCCCCATTCCATTCATTTTCTTCTAAAGTAAAGCACAAATTAAATACAGTTTGTTTGTCAGAACTACCATGTTTATAATAATCACTACCCGATTTTATTAATCCAAATTTATCAGACTGTTGAAAAGCAATGCCGGCAAAAGGATAGGCTGATGTGTTTTTAGGTATGACTTCTAACTTAATGTGTTTATCTCCTACTATACGTGATTTTCCGGTATCAATAAGCTCACGCACCATAAAAACAGGAAGCATATTTCCGGGACCAAAAGGAGCTAATTGTTTTAAAATACGGTAAAATTTTTGATTAATATCATTTAAACATAGTTCTAAGTCAATTTTTATTTGTGGTTGTAAAGAAGCTTCTGTAATATTTTCTTGTACATATTTTTCAAAACAAGAGGTGAAAGCATCTAAATTTTCCGGTTTTATCGAAAGTCCTGCAGCATATGTATGTCCGCCAAAATGTTCTAAGACAGAGCTGCAATGTTCAATAGCATCATAAATATCAAAGCCGTGTACAGATCGGCAGGAGGCGGTAAGCAAACCATTAGATTTTGTAAAAACAATAGATGGTTTATAATAATGTTCAATAAGTCTTGATGCCACAATTCCTATAACTCCCTTAGACCAATTGGGTTTATAAACAATATTTGCTTTTTTATTTTTTTGTTCCGGGTCGTTTTCGATTATAGCAAGAGCCTCTTCAGTAATTTTGCTGTCCAAATTTCTTCGTTCTGTATTCAAATCGTTAATTTGATCGGCAATAATATCTGCTTCTTCTTGGGTTTTACTAATTAATAAACGTACCGATTCTTTGCCGCTTTCTATACGACCCGCAGCATTTATTCGTGGTCCTAACTGAAAAACTAAATCGCTAACTCCTAATGGTTTGCTAAAAACCTCGCGTGCTTTATTTAGATTGCGCGAACGTGCTTTACGAACACTTGTATATTTTAAAATTGCTTCTATTCCTTTACGAGGTGCATTATTAATTCTTTCTAAACCAAAATATGCCAATACGCGATTTTCTCCGGTAATAGGAACTATATCAGCAGCAATGCTGATAGCAACTAAATCGAGATATTCTTCTAGTTTTTTAAAAGGTATTTGTTTGTTTTTTGCTATGGCTTGTATAAGCTTAAAGCCAACACCGCAACCAGATAATTCTTTATAAGGATAGTCGCAGTCTTCGCGTTTAGCATCTAAAACAGCAACAGCATCGGGAAGTTTATCTCCGGGACGATGGTGGTCGCCAATAATAAATTCTACGCCTTTAGTTTTGGCATATTCTATTTTATCAACTGCTTTAATGCCGCAATCCAAGGCAATAACTAATTTGAAATTATTTTCTGCTGCAAAGTCAATTCCTTGAATAGAAATACCATAACCCTCGGCATAACGATCGGGGATATAGAAATCTATATTAGCATCAATTTTTTTCAGAAAAGAATATACTAAAGAAACGGCCGTAGTCCCGTCAACATCATAGTCGCCATAAACTAAAATCTTTTCTTTCTGACGTATAGCTTTAAGGATTCTACTTACGGCTTTATCCATATCTTTCATCAGAAACGGATCGTGGATTTGATCGTAACTAGGACGGAAAAATGCTTTTGCTTCCTCAAAAGTTTTAACACCACGCTGAACTAATAAATTTGCCAGATGCTTGTTTATATCAAGCTCTTGAGCCAAAGTATTTATAAGTTGCTCATCGCCTTTTTTCTTTATTACCCAACGTTTTTCCATCTTTATTTTATTCAAACAAATGTACGGCTTTTAAATGATACTGATGTTTTTATTGAAGCTTTTTCATTTTCATATTTTATTGAATGAAAAGTTTGGTGTTTTAACATTTTAAAGCTAACAACCAAGCTAAATTTGTACTTTTGTAAGATGAGTAATAAGCTTATAGTTAACCCTCTAGATTCGTGGATTAAAACGGATAATCAAGCCTTAATAATTAGTGGTCCTTGCAGTGCCGAATCGGAAAAGCAGGTACTCGAAACAGCTCAAGAATTAGCAAAGATTGATGCGGTAAAATTATTTAGAGCGGGTATTTGGAAACCACGAACACGACCAAATACATTTGAAGGGCATGGTGAGAAAGCGTTAAAATGGCTTCAAAAGGCACGACAAGAAACGGGTTTGAAAGTAACTATAGAAGTTGCAAACCCAAAACATGTTGAACTTGCTTTAAAATATAATATTGATGTGCTTTGGATAGGAGCGCGTACCGTTGTAAATCCTTTTTCGGTTCAGGAAATAGCCAACGCTTTGAAAGGTGTTGATATTCCCGTTATGGTAAAGAACCCGTTAAACCCTGATTTATCACTTTGGATAGGAGCATTAGAAAGAATTAATGAAGTTGGAATACATAATTTAGCAGCCATTCATCGCGGCTTCGATTTTTTCAAGAAATCTACTTTCCGCAATGCACCTATGTGGGAAATTCCTATCGAATTAAAACGTTTATATCCTTCTTTACCAATTATTACCGATCCCAGTCATATTAGCGGCAAAAGTAGTTTGCTTGCCGAAATAGCACAAAAGTCTTTTGATTTAGAGATGGACGGCTTGATGATTGAAACTCATTGTAATCCTAAAGAGGCACTCACCGATGCCAAGCAACAGATTACACCTTCTGATCTGAATGATTTACTAAATAATTTAGTCGTTCGAGAAAGAAGTGGCGATTTTGCTTTTGAAACTAAACTGGAAGAATATCGCTCGGAAATAGATCGTTTAGATGCAGAGATGATAGATATTTTAGCTCGACGTTTAGATATTATTGATTTGATTGGGAAATATAAAAAAGAAAATAATATTACTATCCTTCAACTTAAACGCTGGTCGAATATTTTACGAGAACGTTTGGAAAACGGTAAAAATCTTGGAATGGATGCGGAATTTTTAGTGAAAATCCTCGAACTTGTTCATAAAGAATCTATTGCTAGACAAGCTCGTATTTATGAAGAAGAATAAATTTTGGTATTTATATCCAACCTTTAAGTTTATAATACGATAAAGCTGCATATTCGCGTAACACCAATAATTCTTTTTGTAGTCCCGCCCACAAACTATAACGAATACCCGGTTGTTTGTCGATATTTGGAATATACTTATTTCCTCCAATTTTTTCCGGACTAAAAGAGGCGTCTTTATTATTTGCTTTTTCGTAAGCAGGAAAACCTCCAACAGTTTCAAAACCTACTTTTTCAAAAACCGAAACAGCTCTTAGCATATGATAGGGAGAACTTACAATTAGTAATTTTGCTTTTAAATTATCCTTAAAAAACTTTTCTTCAATATTAATTGCTTGAGAACGAGTATTAGTGCCTTTATCTTCAAATAAAAATCTGGCCTTATTAACGCCTCTCATTTCCAACTCTTTAGCCATAAGATGTATGGAGCTTGTACTATCGGAAATATCGCTTGGCAAAGCAATTATAACTTTTGCTTCAGGAAACATTTTAGCAGCATAGGCTGCATGATAAGTTCTAATTAATGAAGATTCGCTGGGAATACCGCCGCCGCCAAGAAGTATAACATACTCTGTGTCGGGAGGTGTAAAACGCTTTGCTGCTGCTAATCGAGCTTCTAAACGATAAGGCCAAACGGTATAACTAAAGGTGATTGCAATAAAAAGCAAAACACCACCAAAGATAAAAATACCGAGAATTATTTTTTTTAATAATGTGAAAATTTGTTTTAGCATAAAAAATATGGCTGACTTATTTGAAAGGCAGATATTAACAGAGTAAAATTAATAAAAATCACGATAAAACCGTTTCTAATATTTCCGGAGATTGAGGATGCTTAAAATTGGGTAAGTGAAGTTGATAATAGTTTAAAATATGATATAACATTGTTTTTCGCATAGGCTTAGTAAAAGGTATTTGTTTAAACTCATCAAAGCTTAAAGCAGAAGCATGATAGAAAAATAAACTTTCATTTTCTGTTAATTTATAAAGCCCAAGTCGTTGATTATAATGAAATTTCCCATCAGCCAAATCAAATAAAGAGCTGGTTTTAAAACCGGTATCGGCAGGTCCAAAGCCTAAATACTTACTTAACTGAATAGCAAAATGTAAATGAAAGCCGGAGAAATTACTATCAAGCAAATCTAATAATTGTATGGCATTAAATAAATAATGGAATAAGGCCGCATTAGCTTCTTCTTCGTGTATTGAATTATAAATTAATTCATTTAAAAAAACAGCTATGGAGCTTTTGCTGATATTGTAGGGTAAGCTTTGAAATATATAAGCTTTTTTTAATTCTTTAATATATTGTAAATCTTTGTTTTCTCTATTATACACCTCCATATCTAAAAGAGAAAGTAACTGAAGATTATTAGCTTTTGTTTTTGCTTTACGCTTTCTAACCCCATGAATAAGATAAGATTTTAAGCCAAATTGTTCGGTATATATTTTAGCTATAATACTGGTTTCGCTATAATTAGTTGTCTTTAAGACTATACCTTTAGTTTTTGCAAGCATTGTTCAAAGATATAAAATAGATGGCAAATTTATTTTTATTGTTTGAAAATGCCCGCTACAAATATTAAACCTGATCAGTTTTGTTATGAGTTGTTTAATAATTAATACAGCTCTTATATATTTAAAACACGAAAACCCCGATAGGTAAGTAAGAACCTAATCGAGGTTGTGTTTTTTTAATGAGAAAAAACTATTCTGGTTTAGGAACTATTATTTTTCCTTTATAATAAAGATCACCTTCTACATAATATGCTCTATGGTAGATATGAGCTTCACCGGTAGTTGGACAAATTGCTAACTGTGGAGCAGTAGCCTTATAATGAGTCCTTCTTTTATCTCTTCTTGTTTTCGAAATTTTTCGCTTTGGATGTGCCATTATTTCTATTTATTAAATTTTATTTTAACTTTTTTAATGCATCCCAACGAGGATCCATTTCATTTTCTTGTTCTAACGAATATTTAAATTTATCCAAAACATTAATTTGACAACTAGGGTTGCCATTTTCATCTTCAGGATGTGTAAGTCGCATTGGCAAGGCCAAATTTATATATTCGTAAATAAGCTGAGTCAGCTTTATTTCGTAAGCAGAGTTTGGAAGAAAAATAACCTCATCGTTATCTTCTAGTTCTTTATCACTAAATTTTACTATTAAATTCTCGGTAAAATTTAAAGGATAATCAAAGTCTTCGCCACAACTGTCACAACTTACAGTTACATTACCTTTAAAATTAAGATTGAGTTTTAGCATATTTTCCGCCTTATTCAATATCACTTTTAAAGATAATTCTCCTTTTTCTGTTCTGGAGTATTCAAATGATTCAAAGAACGAATCCGAAATTTGAAAATCAAATTCGTGATCCCCAATTTTTAAACCGCGAAAGGAAATAACATAATCTCTAATATTATCCATTGCTTTTTAGTTTAAAAATTCGGGCTGCAAAAGTAAATATTAATATTTTGAATAACAAATCTTTTACATTGTATTATTTACGATAAAATTTAATTTTACGAAAGCTAAGCTGCTCAACAAAATACAAAAAAAACATTTTTAAATTTCCTAATCTATTGTACATTTGCAGCTTGTTTAAATTTAGATAAAACATCATGGCCGCAATAGGAGAAATTAGAAAACATTATGGACTATTAGTTGCAATTATCGCTATTGCTCTTGGAGCATTTATTTTAGGCGATTTTGCAAAAGGGAATTCACGGACACCAAATAATATTGGTGTTGTTGAAGGAGATGAAATTTCATATAAAGATTTTAGTATAAAAGTTGAAAAAGCAGTAGAAGCTCAAAAGAAAAACAGTGGTAAGAATCAAATAACATCACAAGAATCTTTTAACATTAAACTTAGTGTCTGGAATCAAATGGTTCGTCAAATAATTATGCAAGGAGAATTTGATGAATTAGGACTTAAGGTAACATCTCCCGATTTGTTTGATCAAGTACAAGGAGCAAATCCTCATCGTTATATATTACAATATTTTTCCGATCCCGCTACAGGTAAGTATAATTCTCAAATGGTTTTAAATTATTTACAAAACCTCGATAAAATGCCTCGCGAAAATCAACTGCAATGGTTTGAATTTGAAAAAGCTATTAAAGATGATTACCAAATGATTAAATATAATAATTTGGTTTCAAAAGCATATTACTTACCAAATGCTTTTGCGAAAAAGCTTAACGAAATGACAAACACGCAAGCTAATATTGATTTTGTAGCTTATCCCTACACTTCTATTTCAAACGATGAGGTTACTGTTACTGATGCGGATTTTAAAGCCTATTATGACGAAAATAAAGAAGACTTTAAACAAGAAGAAACGCGTAATGTTCAGTATGTTGTTTTTAATGTTAAGCCTTCGGCAGACGATAGGAAACAACAAAAAACTCTTTTTGATGAATATTACGATGAGTTTAAAAATATTGATATTGCCGAGGCACCATTATTTGCAAATTCAGTATCGGATAAAAAATATGTAGATAAATGGTATACTCAAGGCGAACTACCGGTACAAATAGATTTAACAATGTTTGATGGCGAAATTGGGACAACCGTTGAGCCTTATATGTTCAATAATGCCTATCATACCGCTCGATTATTAGACTCGCAAATGCGTCCTAATGAAATGAAGGCAAGCCATATATTAATTGCTTATGCCGGAGCTATGCGTGCTGCTCCTGAAGTTACCCGTTTAAAAGTAGATGCAAAAGCATTAGCCGATAGTCTATATAAAGTAGTTAGAAAAAACAGAAATAAAATTGAAGAATTAGCAATTGAGTTTTCTGACGATGGTGGTGTTGTAGAAAATAAAGGCCATTATGATTGGTTTCCTGACGGACAGATGGTTCCTGAATTTAACGAAGCTATTGTAAACGGTAAAAAGAACGATGTTGTTTTGGTTGAAACTTCTTTTGGTTTTCACATTATTCGTATAGACGGTAAACGAGATATTACGAAAAAGGTCAAAGTAGCTATGATTGAACGTAGTATCGATCCAAGTAATACAACATTTCAAGAAGTTTATGTAAAAGCTAACGAATTTGCCAGTAAAGGAACATCTCTTGACGCTTTTGAAGCTGCTGTTGAAGAAATGGGACTCACGGCTCGTATAGGCGATAACCTTAGCTCTATGCAAAGTGCTATCCCCGGTTTAAATGAAAGTCGTCAAGTTATTATGTGGGCGTTTAATGATAATACACAGCTTGAGGAAATTAAATTATTTGATAATGGTAATAATTATATTGTTGCTGTCTTATCTAAAATAAATGAAGAAGGTTATAAGAGTTTAGATGAGGTAAAACCAATAATTACGGCTGCGGTTACTAATCGTAAAAAAGCCGCTATGATGGTCGAAAAATTAAATGCTTCATCAAACAGTAAAGATTTAAATAAATTAGCTTCAGAGTTTGAATTAAAAGTTGAAAATTTAGCAAATCTCACATTCGATAGTCGTGGATTTGGAAGTTACGGTCCTGAACCTGAGGTTTTAGGTGCTGTTTTTGCCTTAAATGAAGGAGATGTTTCATCTCCAATTATGGGTAAAAAAGCTGTATACGTTGTTAACTTAAAAAGTAAAATTACAGCTCAAACTACAGATGATTATGCGGCATTTATTTCACAGATGCAAAATCGTTTTGAAGCTCAAGTAAATTATAGCTTATACCGTGATTTAGAAAAAAATACAGAAATAGAAAACAACTGTTATAAATTTTTCTAAACACTAATTTTAAAATATTTAAAAGCCTTCATTCTTTGAGTGAAGGCTTTTTATATAGGTAGATAGGGCCTCATTTTAAGTTAAACACGAACTTTTTATTAGGTTAGAAAAACATATCTTTGCAAAAAAATTAAGAAGAAATAAACACTATAATAAAATGGCACTTAGCGAACAAGAATTAGTAAGAAGGAACTCGCTTAATGAATTAAGAAAATTAGGAATTGACCCTTATCCTGCCCAGGGATATGAAGTAAATGTTACTGCTAAGGAAATAAAAGAAAAGTTTCCTCAAGATAACAGCCTTTTTCAGGAAGTTAGTATTGCCGGTAGAATTATGAGTCGGCGCATTATGGGAGCTGCATCTTTTGCCGAGATGAAAGACCCAACAGCAAGAATACAATTGTATTTTAAACGCGATGATATTTGTCCGGATGAGGATAAAACAATGTATAATATTGTGTTTAAACGTTTACTTGATATTGGTGATTTTATTGGAGTTAAAGGCTATGTTTTTATTACTAAAATGGGTGAAATAAGTATACACGTCAGCTCTTTTCGTTTGCTTTCTAAAGCTTTGCGCCCTCTTCCTGTTGTTAAGGAAAAAGACGATAAAACCTTTGATGCTTTTACCGATCCCGAATTACGCTATCGTAGAAGATATGTTGATTTAATTGTTAACGATCCCGTAAAAGAGATTTTTATCAAACGCTCAAAAATAATTAATTCTATGCGTTCTTTTCTAAATAACCACGGTTATTTAGAAGTTGAAACGCCCATTTTACAAGCAATCCCGGGAGGTGCTTCTGCGCGACCATTTATAACACATCATAATTCATTGGATATTCCAATGTATTTACGTATTGCAAATGAATTGTATTTAAAACGATTGATTGTTGGTGGATTTGAAGGTGTTTATGAATTCGCAAAAGATTTTCGTAACGAAGGAATGGATCGCACACATAATCCTGAGTTTACCCAAATGGAAATATATGTTGCTTATAAAGACTATAACTGGATGATGGGTTTTACTGAGTCTATGTTGGAAAAAATAGCTATGGATGTTCACGGTAAAACCGATGTTGTTTTTGGTGAGAATGAAATTAGCTTTAAAGCCCCATTTAAACGTGTTCCAATTTTACAAGCAATTCAAGATTTTACCGGTTACGATTTAAACGGAAAAAGTACAAATGAAATTTTTGAAGTTGCTAAATCCCTAAATATAGATGTTGATGAGAGCATGGGAAAAGGTAAGCTTATTGATGAAATTTTTGGAGAAAAATGTGAAGCTAATTACATTCAGCCAACCTTTATTACCGATTATCCTGTTGAAATGTCGCCATTATGTAAGCGTCATCGCGAAAATCCGGAATTAACCGAGCGTTTTGAATTAATGGTAAACGGAAAAGAACTCGCTAATGCCTATACCGAGCTTAATGATCCAATAGATCAGTTAGCGCGTTTTGAAGAGCAAGCTCGTTTAGCAGAAAAAGGTGATGATGAGGCTATGTGGATAGATATGGATTTTGTTCGTTCGTTAGAATATGGTATGCCTCCAACATCGGGTATGGGAATTGGTATCGATCGTTTGGTAATGTTTATGACAAATAATTCCAGTATACAAGAGGTTTTATTCTTTCCTCAAATGAAACCGGAGCCTAAAAAGGTGATGCCTAAGCCAGAAGATTTTATCGCTATTGGTATTCCTCAAGAATGGGCACAGCACGTTATGGATGCCGGTTACGAAAGCCCAAAAGCATTGCAAGAACAAAAAGCGACTAAGGTTCATCAAGTTTTGAATGGTTATCGTAAAAAGAATAAATTAAAAATTCCGGCATTAAAAATAGAAGAAGTTGAGGTTTGGTTTAAATAGAAGATGGTATATCTTTTATTAGTTATCGGTCTATTTGTATTAATTAGCAGTGCTAATATTCTGGTGCTTGGTGCGTCGTCTATTGCCAAGAAATTTAATGTTCCAAATTTAATTATCGGATTAACTGTAGTTTCTTTCGGAACTTCTTTTCCCGAATTAATTATCAATATCTTAGCAGGAATAGATGGGCAGAGCGATTTGGCCATTGGGAATATTGTGGGAAGTAATACCATTAATATTTTATTAGTTATAGGCATTTCCGCTTTAATTAAGCCCATTGCCGTTCAGAGTAATACCGTAAAATTTGAAATTCCTTTTAGTCTTTTAGGAATGCTGGTACTTTTTGTTTTAGCAAATGATATGTTGGTTGACGGAGCTGCTCAGTCTGTTTTAAGTCGTATAGATGGTTTAGTATTCTTGGCTTTCTTTATAATTTTTATGTACTACACTTTTATCGTTAGCAAACATGGTATCAGAGAAGAAGGGCACGAAGTCAAAGAACAAAGTATTGTAAAATCAATTTTGTTTTTATTAGCAGGCATTATTGGTTTATATTTTGGTGGTGTTTTAATTGTTGATAATGCTACCGATATTGCTGTAAATTTAGGATTAAGTCAGGCAACAATTGGAATTTTGATAGTCGCATTAGGAACTTCGCTTCCTGAGTTAGCTACCTCTGCTGTGGCGGCTTATAAAGGCAATGCAGATATGGCTATAGGTAATATTGTAGGTTCCAATATTTTTAATGTCTTTTTTGTCTTAGGAACGAGTGCAAGTATTCAGCCTATCGTCTTTAATACGTCTTTAAATATCGATATACTATTTGCTCTTTTCGCAAGTATATTGTTATTTATATTTATTTTCACAAGAAAAGGCCGGCAGATTGATCGGGTGGAAGCGAGCGTATTCCTCGTTTTGTATGTAGCTTATGTAGTCTGGTTGTTAGTGTAATCTAGCTCAATTTGTAATCCATCATAAGCCAATTCAATGTTCTCAGGTAAGCCTTTGTTTATTTCATCGTGTAAACCGATATAATGTCCAAGATGAGTTAAATAGGCTTTCTCGGGTTTTATTTTTTCAATCATTTCAAGAGCTTCTGATAAGCAGAAATGCGATGGGTGTTTTCTTTTACGAAGTGCATTTAAAACTAGGATTTTACTCCCTTTAATTTTTTCTATGGTTTCGTCGGGAATAAAATTAGCATCGGTGATATAGCTAAAATCGCCAATACGAAAACCAAAAACGGGCATTTCTCTGTGCATAACCGGAAGTGGATGAACACATAATCCAGCAACATTTATTTGCTCATTTACCAATTTATGAAGCTCTAGTTTTGGTGCTCCTTGATAATCTCCAGGATTAAAAATATAAGGGAATTCGGTTTTTACATTTTTCAATACCCGATCGCTCAAATAAAGCTGTATCGGTTTTTTCAACATATAATTAAAAGCACGCACATCATCTAAGCCAGCAATATGATCGCGATGTTCGTGTGTAAGTAAGATAGCTTCTAAATCCTTAATTCCTGCCGTGAGCATTTGCATTCTAAAATCAGGACCGCAATCTATCACCACATTTTTATCGCGATAGCTAATTAAGGCAGAAGTACGTAAACGTTTGTCTTTTGGGTTTTTAGAGGAGCAAACTTCGCAGTCGCAACTGATAATTGGAACGCCTATAGAAGTCCCTGTTCCTAAAAATGTGATACGAAGCTTATCATCCATCATATTCTTAGAATTTAATTTTATTGAAGTGAATCAGATCTTTTATCATGGCTGATTTAAGTAAAGTCGGATCCTTTTCAATTTTACTGGGTCTTATAAAACGAATTCGAACAGGCTCTAAATCAGTTTCTTGTTTGGGTAAATCGGGAATATACAAGTCGATAATATTGCCTAAAGTTTCCTTACAACTTGAAATAAGGCAAAGGCCTTTATGTGTTTTTTGCAAATGATCGACAAAAATTAAATAAGAACCACAGGGAGGTAAAAGCTTGTATTTTTCTTCTATCACAAGTTTTTTGGTTTTGTATCCCATCTGAAGAAATTGCGTTTGACCTTTAGCTTGTATTTGTGCTTTTATAAAAAAAGAATGTCCTAAATAGGCTTGTGCTTTTTTAATTTGTCCCTGTAGAATTGCTTCACGAATAAGTGTTGAGCTGATGTCAATATTCTGAATATCTTGCGAAGGAATAAGCTCCAATTCAAAATCGTGTTTTTGACCTAAGATCCTTAATTCGTCAATATCGCCTTCTCTGTTTTTACCAAAATGATGATTGGCTCCTGTTACTATTTTTTTAACCCGTAGTTTATCAACCAAATATGTTTTGATAAAATCCGTAGCAGAAGTAGAGGCAAATTCTTTAGTAAATTTAACGAAGATGATATTATCGAGTCCTGCTTCGCGAAGCAAATCAATTTTTTCTTGTCGGGAATTAATCATCAATAAGTCTTTACCTAAAGTATCAGGATAAAGAACTTGTCGTGGATGAGGATAGAAGGTAATGAGAACGGTTTCGCCATTAATTTTCTGAGCAGTATCGCTAAGGCGCTTTAAAATTAGTTTATGACCCAGATGAACGCCATCAAAAGAACCAGTAGTTACAACGGCATTTTTGATGTTTTTTACTTCATCGAATCCAAAATAGATGTTCACGAGCTTTTTTGGTTTTATTTCTTATTTTTTGCAAAATAAGCAACTTTTTCCAAAGAAGTAACCATATCATACTCTTCAAGGTAAATTTCATCGGGAACATTTACGGGACGTGGTGAAAAATTTAAAATTCCTTTTATCTCTGCTTTAACTAATAAGTCGGCAACAATTGCGGCTTGATTAACAGGAACGGATATAATAGCAATAGAGATATTTTTTTCTTTAATAATTTGTTTTAAATCGTCAATAGCATAAATGTTAATATCGGCATATGAAGTGCCTATTTTCTCGGGATTTGTATCAAAGGCAGCAACAACACAAAGTTTTTCTCTTCTGTCTTTAAAATATTTCATTAAAGCACGACCTAAATTACCAGCACCCACTATTGCTACATTCTGAGCCGTTGGTCGGTCTAATATTTCGCCTATTAAAGCGACTAACTCCCTTACATTATATCCTTTTCGTAACGTTCCGGTATAGCCTATAAGCATAATATCCCGCCTAACTTGTACTGGTGTAATATGATGAATATCAGCTATTTCGTGTGAAAATATATGCTCTTTTCCCTTAGCATCACAAATTAAAAGATTTCTTCTGTATTGACTTAAGCGTTCTACTGTTTTGTCTGGTAATGTACTCATTTTCCTTTTTCATTGTTATTTAACAAACAAAGGTAATTTATTTCATTAAATAATTAACAATTTTTTATAAAAAGGACTGATTTATATGTAATTTTTTTACATATATACTATAACGTTTAATTTTTAGGCTATTTCAGTACTTTAATTACCTTATCCAAAAAACAAATAAGCAATAAAAATAGCAGCTATAATTCCTGCAAAATCGGCAATTAAACCGGCTGTTACTGCATAGCGAGTATTTTTAACAGAAACAGAACCAAAGTAAACAGCGAGAATATAAAAAGTGGTATCTGTTGCGCCTTGGAAAGTGGCGGCTAATCTCCCCGCAAAAGAATCAACACCGTAAGTTGTCATCGTTTCTATCATCATTCCTCTAGCACCACCTCCGCTTAATGGTTTCATAAAAGCAGTTGGCAAGGCAGCAACAAAATCGGTATTAACACCTAAAAAAGCAAAAAATGTTCCAATCCCATTCACCATATAATCTAAAGCTCCCGAAGTACGAAAAACGCCAACCGCAACTAAAATAGCTACCAAGAAAGGAATAATTTTTATGGCAATTGTAAAGCCTTCTTTTGCGCCTTCGATAAAAGTATCGTAAACATTTACTTTTTTTCTAATCGCCATCAAAAGAAACAAAGTGATAATGCTAAACAGAATTACATTGGCAATTACTGTAGAATAAACAGAAGCTTGTGTTTGTGGAAGTGCCACAAATAAATAGATGATTCCTGCAACTAAAGTGGAAAACCCGCCGAGATAAGCAAGTATTGTTTTATTGAAAAGGTTTATTTTTTGATATACAGAAACGGCAATAATCCCCGCAAGTGTAGAGAAAAAAGTAGAAAGTAAAATGGGTAAAAAGATATCGCTAGGGTTGGCAGCACCCAATTGTGCGCGGTATACCATCACACTAATAGGGATAAGTGTAAGTCCCGAAGTGTTTAAAACCAAAAACATAATCATTGCATTGGAAGCCGTATCTTTCTTGGTATTGAGCTCTTGCAGTTGCTCCATTGCTTTTAATCCCATTGGAGTTGCGGCATTATCGAGGCCGAGCATATTGGCTGCCAAGTTCATCATAATGCTTCCGTTTACGGGATGATTTTTTGGAATTTCTGGGAATAATTTTTCAAAAAAGGGACCGACAGCTCTGGATAAAAGACGAACAACACCACCCTTTTCTCCTACTTTCATTAATCCAAGCCAGAGAGTCATTACACCTGTTAAGCCTAAAGAAAGTTCAAAACCTGTTTTGGCATTAGCGAAAGTGCTATTCATAATAGCAGGGAAAATCTCTGTGTCGCCAAAAAAAATCAAGCGAATAAGTGCAATAACAAAAGCCGAGAGAAAAAAGAAAATCCAAATATAATTTAAGGCCATTACTTTTTTTAACAAAGATAAAAATTTACAATTCTAAATTGCCGTATCTTTGCCGCATGCCAACAAAAGAAGCTTTTTTACAATTATCTACTGTGCAGCAAATGGTGCTGATTATGGAAAAGGGCTATGCTTTATTGGTTAGAAAAGAAAATCCTTTAAACATTAAATTATTTGAACTGAATGGTTTTTATGTTGAAGTGAAATATCATTTTATTGAAAACAAAATTGTTTCGATAGAGCTTGTTAATCTCGAAGATGTTACTGACGATTATTTAGCTAATATTCAAATTGATAACTTATTCTAAAACAATCAATGCACAAACCCGATACAGTTTCTATTGAGCATTACGATTATCCCTTACCACAGGATAAAATTGCACAATATCCCTTATCCAAAAGAGACGAATCAAAATTATTGGTTTATAATACCACTCCTCAAACAGCTAAGTTTGAATCTCTTGCCGATTTTTTGCCCGAAAAATCACTCTTGATTTTTAATGATACCAAAGTTGTTCAGGCTCGCTTAAATTTTCAAAAAGAAAGTGGAGCTGCCATTGAAATTTTTTGTTTAGAACCCCATGAACCTACTCGAGAAATTCAAGAAGCCTTTCTTTTAAAGGAAACATCTGTTTGGAAATGTTTGGTGGGAAACAGGAAAAAATGGAAAAGTGGTATTTTAAAAATGGATTTTGAGCTTAATGGAGAAAAAGCACAATTAACTGCAGAACGATTGGGTGATATTGAAGAATCTTCTTTTATTCGTTTTCGTTGGCTACCTAAAAATTTTACTTTTTCTGAAATTTTAGAACAAAGCGGAAAAGTACCCTTGCCTCCTTATATGCACCGTAAAGCAGAGGATGAAGATCGTAAGCGTTATCAAACTATTTATGCTCAATATGATGGTTCCGTTGCGGCACCAACAGCCGGTTTGCATTTTACAGATACTGTTTTTAATAGTCTTAAAAAGAAGTCTATAAGCTTCGATTATGTCACTCTACATGTTGGAGCGGGTACATTTAAACCCGTATCAAGTAAAACTGTTAGTGAGCATCAAATGCATAAAGAACAAATATTAGTTAATCGCAGCCTGATAGAAAAGCTAATCAATAAAACAGAAAAATCTTTAATTGCCGTTGGAACAACAAGCATAAGAACACTCGAAAGTCTATTTTGGTTAGGAACAAAAATGTACTACTTCCCTAATCAGGAAAACTATGTTCTAAGTCAGTGGGAGGCTTACGACCTATCTGAAAAACCCTTATTATCCCGAGAGAAAGCTTTAAATAGTATTCTTAATTATCTCGACAAAAAGCAAGAAGATGTATTTCATTCCGAAACTCAAATATTAATAGGTCCGGGTTACGAATTTCAAATTATTGATGCTATGATTACCAATTTTCATCAACCTAAAAGCACTTTATTATTATTAATTTCAGCTTATCTTGGTGATGCATGGAAATCTATTTACGATTATGCTTTAAAAAATGATTTTCGTTTTTTAAGTTATGGTGATAGTTGTCTGTTTATCACGCATTAAACCGCATTTTTATCTCTTTTTACAATTACTGTTATTTTATAAACAATTATCTGATTTCTGATTTGAAATTCACGAAGTTTATATACATTTGCAAAATAATTTACCAAATAAAAAGAAATATTAAAAGGATGTTTAACAAATTAATAGCAGGCATTTTACCGTATATGCCACAAAAATTGGTTTGGCAATTTTCCAAAGAATATATTGCCGGAGAAACACTTCAACAAGCAATTACAGTTGCAAAGGCATTAAATGCCGAAGGTTTATTAACCACATTAGATGTTTTAGGAGAATTTATTGAAAATTTAGATGAAGCAGAAGCTAATAAGCAAGAATATCTTAATGTTATAGAAACGGCAGAAGCAGAAAAGATAAATGGTAATTATTCCTTAAAACCAACTTCTTTTGGTTTATTAATTGATAAAGAAGTTGCCTATAAACATATTAGAGAAATTGTTGCTAAAGCAGCTTCTTACAATAATTTTGTTCGTATTGATATGGAAGATTCTCCTTGTACGGATATGGAAATAGAGTTGTTTAGAAAGCTTAAAGCTGAATTTCCGAAAAACGTTGGTTTGGTAGTTCAATCTTATATGCGTCGTACTCTTGATGATGTTAAAGGTCTAACAGATTTAAACACTTCTGAAAACCCTTTGAATTTTCGTTTATGTAAAGGTATTTATGTTGAACCGGTAAGTGTTGCTTATAAAAAATACGAGGAGGTAAATGAGCATTTTCTAAAGAACTTAGATTATATGCTAGAACAAAAAATGTATCCTGCTATTGCTACACACGATAAACCCTTGGTTGAGGGAGCTTACAGGCTACTCGATAAATACAAGCCTTCTAAAGATGAGTATGAATTTCAAATGTTATATGGAGTAACACCGGCTTTACGAAAATCTATTGTAGAAAAAGGGCATAAAATGCGTATTTATGTTCCTTTTGGAAAAGATTGGTTTGGTTATTCTACTCGTCGTTTAAAGGAAAATCCCAAGATGGCAAGCTTAATTATTAAGGCTATTTTTGTAAAAGGATAAGATACATCTAATTATTGTGCATCTTTAATTTTTCAATTATTATTAGTTTCCCCAGCTTTCTCTATCTAAACTTCGGTATTGGATAGCTTCTGCCAAATGATGATTTTGAATATTTTCGGAATTATCTAAGTCAGCTATTGTACGAGAAACTTTTAAAATACGGTCGTAAGCTCGAGCAGATAATTGCAGTTTCTCCATTGCGTTTTTTAGTAACTGATACCCATCTTTTTCGAGTTTACAATATTGCTGCATTTGTTTTGTATTCATTTGTGAGTTTGCATGCATTCCCTCTAATTTCTTAAAACGTATTTCTTGTATTTTTCTGGCTTTAATAACACGTTCTCTAACGACTTCGCTTTTTTCAGAAATCGGCGATTCAGCAAGATCGCGAAAAGGAACAGGAATTACTTCTATTTGAATATCAATCCTGTCTAATAGAGGACCCGAAATTTTATTTAAGTATTTTTTTACAACACCCGGAGCACAAACACATTCTTTTTCAGGATGATTATAATATCCGCAGGGACAAGGGTTCATAGCAGCCACAAGCATAAAATTAGATGGATATTCTATAGAAATTTTAGATCGGGAAATTCGTACTTTTCTATCTTCCATAGGTTGGCGCATAACCTCTAAAACAGTGCGTTTAAATTCAGGTAATTCGTCTAAAAACAAGACTCCGTTTTGAGCTAAACTAATCTCTCCTGGCATAGGATAACTTCCGCCTCCAACGAGTCCGGCATCAGAGATTGTGTGATGAGGAGCTCTGAACGGACGAATGGAGATAAGCGAATCGACATTTCCTAAATTTCCGGCTACAGAATGTATTTTTGTTGTTTCTAACGCTTCCTTTAAGTTAAGTGGCGGTAAAATACTTGGAATTCTTTTAGCGAGCATTGTTTTACCTGCTCCCGGAGGTCCGATAAATATAACATTATGTGATCCGGCTGCGGCAATTTCCAGAGCTCGTTTAATATTTTCCTGTCCTTTAACATCGGAAAAATCAAATTCATAATCACTTAATTGAGAATAAAACTCCTTTCGGGTATCTACCAAAGTAGGTTTTAATTCTTTCTTACCATTAAAGAAATCTATGGCTTCAGAAATATTCTCGATTCCATAAACATCTAAATTATTTACTATTGCTGCTTCTTTAGCATTTTTTAAAGGGAGAATAAAGCCTTTAAACCCTTCTTCTCTTGCTTTTATGGCTATTGAAAGAGCCCCTTTTATTGGTTGCAAACCACCATCGAGTGAAAGTTCACCCATAATTAAATAATTCCCAACAGTATTATTTTTTATCTGTCCCGAAGCCGCCAAAATACCAAGAGCAATAGTTAAATCGTAGGCTGAACCTTCTTTTCTAATATCGGCAGGAGCCATATTTACAACTATTTTCTTACCCGGAATTTTATATCCAATATGTTTTAATGCAGCTTCTATACGTTGGTGACTTTCACGGACAGCATTATCAGGTAAGCCAACCAAATACCAATTGATTCCCTGTTCTATACTTACTTCTACAGTAATGGTAATAGCATCTACACCAAGAAGTGCGCTACCAAATGTTTTTACTAGCATAACAAATTTATTTAAGAAGATATTGAACTGCTTATGCAGATTATTTACGAATCAAGATATATTTTTAATCTGTATGTTTCCTGAATTTAGCAGTAAAACAAAAGCGAGTTCCATCGTTTATTTTACTACTAAAAGTAAGGTCACCGCCCAAAAGGTTGGCTAAATTTTTGGCAACAACTAAACCCAAACCGCTTCCTCCATATTTTTTTGTAATACTTTGATTAAGTTGAGAAAAAGGCTTAAACAAATCAATTTGTTCTTCTTCCGGTATACCAATACCATTATCGTGAACGCAGGTTTTAATCAAAAAATGATCTGAAGTTTCTTCTAATAAATCAACTGTCAGCTTTATTAGTCCGTTAGTAGTAAATTTATTGGCGTTACCAATAAGATTTAGTAAGATTTGTTTATAACGAAGTGTGTCGCCTAAAACATTTTCAGGAATACTAGAGTCTACTTCTAATTCAATCTTATTAGATTGTGTTTTACATAAAATTTTATTTGCTTTTATAATAAGCTGAAGCTCTTTTCTTAATTGTAGAGGTTCTTCAACAATATTCAAAGCAAAAGATTCCATTTTACTTAAATCAAGCAAATCGTTAAGTAGATTATACATATGATGAGCCGAGAAATCAATCATTTCCATTCTCTCCATCCATTTGGGAGAAAGCTCTTTAGAGTCGAGTAAATCTACAATTCCTATAATGGCACTAAGTGGATTTCTAATTTCATGACTTATCTTAGCCAGAAACATCATCTTTTCTTCTTTAGCTTTTTCAGCTTCATTTTTTGCTACCTCTAATTCTATTTTGGATTTCTCGAGTTGTAGAAATACCTTTACTTTTGATTCTAAAATCTTGAGGTTAACAGGTTTTACGATATAATCGACAGCACCTGTTTCATAACCTTTAAAAATACTGCTATCGTCGAAATAAACCGCTGAAATAAAAATAATCGGTGTGTGACGATTACTCTTTGCAATATGAATTAATTTTGCCAGTTCGAAGCCATTCATTTCGGGCATATGAACATCAAGAATAAGTAAGGCAAAATCATATTCTTGAGTTAAATTATAAGCTTCTATAGAGCTGGTAGTTGTTATAATTTCAGCATCTAAATGCTTTATTGAGCCGGAAATTCTTAAAATATTTTCGGGTAAATCATCGACAACTAAAATGCGAGGTTTTTTTTGCGTTTCCATAAACGGAGTTTAAACACTACCAAAGGTAGAGAAAAAATTCCAAATTTGCATAATCATTATTATAACGATTGGAAAATAGAGTTAACAGACTAAGTTAATTTTATTTTGCGAAAGACGCGTGTTTAAAACGTCGGTGCGACCATAAATAATATTCAGGAGCATTTTTAATGTCTTCTTCCATTAAGCGAATATATTCGGAAGTTATCCAACCATCTTCTGTTTCTTGAGGGGAAACGGTAATAGGGATAATTTCTGCGGTATATTTACTTCTTGCGATTTTTTTAATTCTACCATAAAAAACGGGTAAATTATATTTTTTGGCATAAGCTTCCGGACCGATAAAAAAGGGAACCTCTTTACCTAAAAATACAGCGCGGTATTTATAATCTTTGCGTGGCGATTGGTCAGACATCAGACAATTAACAAATTGCGTTCCTTTTTTATTATAGCGTACAAGTGTGCTGGCTGCCTTTTTCGACGGAACAACTTTAAAGCCATAGCGTTCTCGGTTTGTCACCATAAGTTTATCAAAAATACGGTTGCTTAAAGGTGTATATGCTGCCCAACTTAATATTTTTGTAATTTTTCTCAAATAAAAAAGCCATTCCCAGTTTCCATAATGACCGGTAACCATCATTAAGCTTTTACCGGCTTTAATTTGTTCAAGAGCTAAATGTTCGTTAATATAAACATAGCGTTTTTGTAATTCTTTTTCGGATATGCTAAGTGTTTTTAACGATTCTATCAGAAAATCAGCAAAATGCTTAACAAATTTTTTGGCAATTTTTTTGTTTTCTTTTAAAGAATTATTGGGAAAGGCTATAGATAAGTTACTTAATATCACTTTTTTACGATATCCAATAACATAATAAAGTAATAAATATAAAAAATCAGAAATTAGATGTAAACACCAAAATGGTAGCCGTGACAATAGTTTTAAAAATACGAAAATAATTTTATAGGCCATTAACAATAATGCATTTACTCAATTTCTCCTAATTTCTTTTTTACGCCATCAAGCATTGACTGTGTAAGCTCGGGTAGATTATATTTATATTCTAATCCCCAATCGGCTTTAGCTACACTATCGTCGATAGTGGCCGGCCAAGAATTAGCAATAGCCTGACGAAAATCCGGCTCATAATCAATTTTAAAATTTGGAATATGCTTTTTAATTTCTTCTGCAAGTTCTTGCGGGTTAAAACTAATGCCGGCAACATTGTAACTAGAGTGCAAACTAAGCTTTTCTTTATCGGCTTCCATTAAATCGATAGTGGCTTTTATGGCATCCTCCATAAACATCATTGGCAACTTAGTTTCTTTTGATAAAAAAGAAGTGTAACTGCCTTTTTTAACCGCGTCATAAAAAATCTCAACAGCATAATCGGTTGTTCCGCCTCCGGCTTCTGTTTTATACGAAATTAAGCCGGGATAACGGATGCTCCTGACATCAACACCATAACGTTTATGAAAATATTCGACCCAACGTTCGCCGGCAAGTTTACTAATTCCGTAAACGGTATTTGGTTCGGTAATGGTATATTGTGGTGTGTCAAAACGTGGTGTTGAAGGTCCAAAAACAGCAATAGAACTTGGCCAAAATACTTTTTTAATAGCGTCTACCTCTTTTGCCAAATCTAGAATATTCATCAAAGAACGCATATTTATATCCCAAGCTTGTACGGGGATTTTTTCGGCATTTCCCGATAATACAGCAGCAAGATGGTAAATTTGAGTAATCTTATGTCTAATTACAAAATGAATAAGACGATTACCATCCATAACATCAAGTATTTCGAAAGGACCGCCATTAACAATATCTTCGGAAGCTTGTTTTATATCAGTAGCAAATACTCTTTGCGTTCCATAACGTTTCCGTAGTTCCACAACCAATTCCGATCCAATTTGTCCGGCGGCTCCAATTACCAAAATATTTTCCATAGGTTTATATGTTTTAATTGTGTTTTTCTAAAATCCGTAGGCTCTACCTTCCATCTTATTAACAGGCACTTTTATTAACTGAACCTCCTCGAGAGAAGGTTTACTATATTTAAATTCTTTTGGAGAATAGTTTTTCATAAAATGGTGAAGTAAGCTTCGCTTTTCTTCGATATCATCAATAAAGTTTACTTTTCCATAAACCAATACAGAACGGTATTTCATGCTCCAACTACAAGCAACATTTTCATTCTGCCAATATAATTGATGGTCGGTACTAAAAACAATACAAACATTAGGATTGTGTTTTAGTATATCTATTTTTTTTCCTTGCTTTGCTCCATGCAATAATACGGTATTGTCGGCAAAACCAAAATTCATCGGAAGAACGTAAGGTTTATTTTCTTTATCAACCATAGAAACATAACAAACGTTACAATTTTGAATAATATCAAGAAGATCACGTTGGTTATTTAGTACTCTGTTTTTCATATTTCTCTGATGAATTTTATCTCGCAAAAGTACTAAACTCAATGAAATAGTTTATGCTTTTTATATTTTTATTGATAATAAAATAACAACAATTTATTTTACACTTACATTAAGTATACTTAATTTATTTAGTATACTTGCGTTACAGATAAAGTATATTTAATCTATAAAAGATAACCACAGAAAAATAGTTGTTAGTATGGATGATATAGCCGGAGGAAACCTAGAGGGTATTGAGCATATCCATCTAAGAGAATTTTTAAGTACTATTTTTTAACTTTTTAGTCCTATCACAAATTAATTACTAGAATCATTTTGCCAAATAATTATTCCACCGTAACCGATTTAGCCAAATTTCTTGGCATATCCACTTCGCAATTACGAGCAACGGCAATATGATAAGCTAATAACTGCATAGGAATAGTAGCCAAAAGCGGTACAAGCATTTCTTCAGTTTCAGGAATTTCTATAACATAATCTGCCAAACGTTTAACTTCAGTATCGCCTTTAGTTACGATGGCTAAAATGATTCCTTTACGTGCTTTTATTTCTTCAATATTACTTACTACCTTTTCGTAGGTTCCTTTGTTTGTAGCAACAACTACCACAGGCATATTTTTATCGATAAGTGCTATTGGTCCGTGTTTCATCTCAGCTGCCGGATAACCTTCGGCATGGATATAAGAAATTTCTTTTAGTTTAAGAGCACCTTCTAAAGCAACGGGGAAATTATATCCTCTTCCTAAGTATAAGAAATTACGTGCATTTACAAATGCTTTAGATATCTCTTTAACTTGTTCATTTATGCGTAAGGCTTCTTCTACTTTAAAAGGAATTTCTTCTAATTCGTGTAACAAATGATGGAATTTTGAACGCTCGATAGTCCCTCTCATTTTTGCTAATCGCAGAGCCATTAATGTAAGAACAGACACTTGAGCGGTAAATGCTTTTGTAGAAGCTACTCCTATTTCCGGTCCGGCATGGGTATAACTTCCGGCATGAGTTTCTCTGGCAATACTGGATCCAACAACATTACAAATACCTATTATTGTCGCTCCTTTTTCTTTTGCCATACGAATAGCCGCCAATGTATCAGCAGTTTCTCCGGATTGCGAAATAGCAATAACTACATCATCTTCGTTTATAATGGGGTTACGGTAACGGAATTCTGAACCATATTCCACCTCAACAGGAATACGTGCAATATCTTCAAATAAATATTCTCCAACAAGAGCAGCATGCCAAGAAGTACCACAAGCTACCATAATAATTCTTTTGGCAGCAGCCATCTTATCCTCGTATTCAGAGATACCTCCTAAAGAAATTGTTTCCTGATCTAAACGTAAACGCCCACGCATACTATCTCTGATAGAAAGTGGTTGCTCATATATTTCTTTCATCATAAAATGATCGTAACCACTTTTTTCTATAGCCGACAGATTCATTTCCAATTCTTGCACATAAGGTATTTCCTCATGATCAGCAATAGTGATAATTCTCATTTCTCCCTCACGTGGAATAATTGCTATTTCTTCATCATTAAGATAAACCACATGTTTTGTATATTCTATCAATGGAGTTGCATCAGAAGCAATAAAATGTTCATCTTCTCCAATACCAACAACTAATGGACTTCCTTTTCTGGCAGCAATTAATAAATCGGGATCTCCTTTAGATAAAATAGCTATGGCATAAGCACCAACAACTTGATTTAAAGCAATACGGACGGCTTCAACTAAATCTAGACCTTCTTTTTGTTGAACATCTTCAATAAGGTGAATTAAAACTTCAGTATCTGTTTCGCTTAAAAAATTATGCCCTCGCATTTGCATCTCTTCACGCAAAGAAGCATAATTCTCAATAATTCCATTATGAATCATTGCAAGCGTTTTATATTGAGAATAGTGAGGGTGAGCATTAAGTTGATTGGGTTCTCCGTGAGTAGCCCAACGAGTATGACCAATTCCTATGGTACCACTAATGTCTTTTCCTTTAACACTAGCTTCAAGGTCTTTAACCCTACCTGCTGTTTTATATAGTTTTAAATCTCCATCGGCAAGGGCTATTCCGGCACTATCGTAACCTCTATATTCTAATCTTTTTAATCCTTTTATTAAAATGGGATAAGCCTCTCTGGGGCCAATGTATCCGACAATTCCACACATATCGTTTTATTTAGGGATAAGATTCTGGCGTTAATCATTTGTTAAGTCGAGCAAAATTAAAAAATAAAGTGTTTTGAAAAAAATATTGACTAATCTCACTGTAACGATATTCAAAAATACACTATTAATTTCAATTTTGATATTCAAATTCATATTTATTTGCTTGCTTATTTTCTATCTGCCATATTTTCTGTATTTTTAGAGAGTTATACATAGAGCTAATTATTTTAAATTTGTGTTTAATACTTAAGTTATAATGATAAAACATTTTACTATACCTATTTTTATTCCTGAATTGGCCTGTCCGTTTCAGTGTGTTTTTTGTGATCAACGAAAAATATCAGGGTCTATTAAAGTCCCTGATTTAAAAGAGGTAGACGATATTATTCAAAAACATTTAAGTACATTGCCAACAGAAAAAGTACAAATTGAGATTGGTTTTTTTGGTGGAAATTTTACCGGAATACCTGAATCCGACCAGCATAATTTTTTAAAGATTGCTCAAAAATATGTAGATAGCGGAAGGGTTGATTCCATCCGTCTTTCTACTCGTCCCGATTATATATCCGATAGTATTCTTTCTCTTTTAAATGAATATTCTGTTAAAACAATAGAGTTAGGTGCTCAATCGATGAACGAGGGCGTGTTGATTAAATCGGGGAGGGGGCATACGGCTCAAGATGTTATAGACAGCTCCAAATTAATACAGGAAGCCGGATTTAATCTTGGTTTACAAATTATGCTTGGGTTACCCGGCGACACCAAAGAAAAATGCTTAGAAACAGCAGAACAAATTGTTGCTCTTCAGCCACATGACATCCGTATTTACCCAACATTGGTTATTAAAGGTACGGAATTAGCAGAACTTTTTAAAAATGGAAGGTACGAACCTTTGAGTTTGCAAACTGCTGTACTTTGGTCTAAAGATATTTATAGTATTTTCGATAAAGCAGGTTTAAATATTATCCGTGTTGGCTTACATCCTTCGGAGGAATTAACAGATAGCAAATCCTTACTCGCAGGACCTTATCATCCTTCTTTTCGAGAATTAGTATTAACTGAATTATGGAAAGATCGTTTTTTAGAAAGACTTGAATTTTCAAAATCTAAGTCTCTAATAATTTATGTTGCTGCATCAGAACTTAATTATGCTATTGGTTATAACAGTACCAACAAAAAATTATTAGAACAAAAATTTGAGGCTGTAAAAATAAAAATCGACCAAAAATTGATTAACTATTCTTTTTATGCTGATTATTATTGATAAGCGTATCCCAAAAGAAGCCAAAAAACGCTTATCTTATTTTGGTGATTTAGTAGAATTATCGACCCAAAATATTACTTATTCGGCTATTTCGGGTCATCCTGATATTTTTCTTTGTCAAACTCCAAAATCTTTAATTTGTGCTCCCAACTTACCGGAAAATTACCAAACTATCTTCAAAAACAAAGGGATTGATTTTATCCTAGGAAATAATCTTGTAGGATCAAGTTTTCCCGAAACCAGCTTTTATAACTGTTTAGTAACCGAAGACTATCTTTTTCATAAAAAAGGACATACAGACAAGCAGATTCTTAAACAGTGCGAAGAGATAGAATTTATTAATTTACCACAAGCCTATACCAGATGTAGTTTGATTGCTATTTCGCCGCAAAATTTTATAAGCTCCGACAAAGGCATAGAAAAGGCATTGCGAAAACACAGGCTAAATGTACATTATTTTTCATCTAAAGAAATCCTTTTGCCCGATATGCCACACGGATTTATTGGTGGTGCTTTGGGCTTACATTCTAATAAACTTTTTGTTATTGGAAACCCTGATTTTCATTCTTGGGGGAATGAGTTTAAGGCACTCATTAAGCGGCAAGATATTGAATTAATTTCTCTTTATAATGGATCTTTTTTTGATGGTGGTGGAATTTTCTTTTTAGAATAAACTCAAGAGAATGTGATATATGCATTAGCAAGAAAGTTCCAAATAGTTACAAATCCAATAGCAAAGAGTTTCGATAAATAAAAATTCCAATGCATTTTATTTACTATCAGCCAAAGAACTAAGGTATTCAAACCTAAGCCTATTAAAGAGATTAATAAAAACTGCGAATATTCAACTAAAATCTGTGGGTTTTCGCTTTGAAAAGTCCATATTCTATTAAACAAATAATTTGAGCTTGCAGCAAGAGTAAAACCCAAAGCGTTGGATAAATATTTTTGAAGCTTTACCTTTTCTTTAAAAAGATAAGTAAACCCAAAATCGATAAATAAACCCGAAAAACCTACCAAAACAAATTTGATAAACTTATGGATTAAAGCTTCGCTTATTTGAAATAAAAGCATAGAAAAAAGAGTCGTTAAAATACGGCTCTATATTTTATAAATTAACCAATAAAACTACTTTCTCATTATTACGAATAACATCAACTGTGGCTGTTGTACTTGCTTCCAACTTTTTTAAGCGACTCATATATTCGTATATATTACTTACCGGCATTCCGTTAATAGCAACAATACGATCGCCTCTTTTCATTCCGGCAGCTTCGGCCGGACCGCCTTTACTAACAGCATCAACACCTAAGCCGTTATTTTCTGTAGAGGTAAAGTTAGGCATAATACCTAATGTTATTTTATATCTTCTACTACCGTTGGCTCTTTGTTTTGGTCCTGCCTCTTTAAAAGTCAGATTCTCTTCTCTATTAATAAGATTCAACATTAGATTATAGGTATAATCGGCAATTGATTTGGTACCCTCGAGATTAATCTTATCGGGGGTATCAAAAGGTGTATGATAATCAGGGTGAGCACCGGAACTCAAGAAAAATACAGGAATATCTTTAGCGTAAAAAGATGCGTGGTCTGATGGACCAAATCCTTCTTGTTGCATGCTAATTGCAAAAGTAGAATCTGTATTTAAACTATTTAAAATATTCTCAGATTCGGGAGACGTTCCCGTTCCTCCAATCATTAAACTATTGTCTTTTTTTAAGCGTCCAATCATATCAATATTAACCATGGCTTTTAATTGCTTAAGCTCAAATAAAGGATTTTCCACAAAATAATTTGATCCTAAAAGTCCCATTTCTTCGGCACCAAAAGCCATAATCAATACGCTTCGTTTTAAATCTTTTTGAGTAGCGAGTTTTTCAGCTATTTCAATAATTCCGGCTACTCCTGAAGCGTTATCGTCAGCACCATAATGAACAGCTACTGTATCGGGCATACGAGAGCCGGAACTTGGACCTCCAAAGCCCAAATGATCCCAATGAGCTCCTAAAACAATTATTTCGTCTTTTAATTCATTACCTTCTATAAAAGCCAAAATATTTTCCGTTTCAACCTTTTTTTGTTTTACATCGGTAGTAGCATTCAAAGTTTTTCCACTAGCAAAAGAAATAGGCGTATGTTTTTCGTTAAGATTTTTTTCAAGTTCTCCAATAGTGGTTTTTTCTAAAAAGGCATTTGCAAATTCTCTTTTTATATTAATGACAGATATTCCCGCATTAGATCGTGTTTTATCAAAATTTAATCCAATAAGTTTATCGCCTTTATCGAACTTAGGTCCGTTTACAAACAAAACTCCGGCAGCACCTTTATCTTTTGCCGTAATAACCTTATCTCGCTCTCCTGCATATTTGGCAAATTCGCTATTTTCATCATCACCTTCAGGATCGCCCATTAATACAAGGACCCATTTATCTTTTACATCAACAGTAGCGTAATCGTCCCACGAAATTTTATCTGTTTCTATAGAAAAACCATAACCGACAAAAACAACCTCAGCTTCTAAGCTCATATTTTTTGTGTAGGAAAAAGGGGCGAAATCTGTATTTAAGACCCCTTGTGTATCGCCAAACTGTATGGTGTTATTTTCGCCTGCAGTGATGGCAGTTACAACTTCAAACTTTTGAAACCCGTTATCACCTAAGAGTTCCAAACTCCCTTTAACAAAATTATATTTAATATAATTAGCGGCAATTTTACTTTCTTCTGTTCCGGGATAACGCCCTTTTAAAGAATCTGATGCTAAATATCGAATATGTCCGTCAAGTTCTTTGATTGTGATTTCGGGATTCTCAACATTACAAGAATCAAATAAAAAAAGAGCCATTAGGCCTAATAGGGTATAATTTAATTTCTTGAACATAAGCTTGATTTTAGTGCTTTATAATTCACGAAATTACAAGAAAAAAATTGATTCTGTAGGAAATACATATAAAAAACCCGACTTTCAGGGGTTCAGAAGAAGTCGGGTTTTAAATGTGTGTAATTTAGGGGTATCTTAAATGCGATAACTTAAAACTAGTCGAGCCCCTATTCCACCGTCAACCCAAACGGTATAGTTTCCTGCTCCTAATTTTAAACTTGATAATTTTGCTCCACTTTCTTGAACTTTTCCATTTCCATCTCTATTATATCGATAAACGATATTACCGTTTGCAGCTTTAATTACAAATCCTTTATTAGTAAATGCGGCTCCACTATAGCAGTTATTACCTGCTACCAATGTGTTTATAACAAATGCTGATGCGGTTTTACCACTTGGGACAACTAAATTAGCGGGTTGAGAAACGCAAGAAGAGTTAATACTTGCATTTATTTTATGCTGTGCCTGTACGGTAAAACCTAAAAAAACAATTAAAATAACTAATACTACTTTTTTCATAATGATGAATATTTAATACCTATCAAAGGTAGTGTAGTAAACAGATGAGTTTATACCTAAATACTGATTCGTAGCATTTGAATCCATATTCGATAAGGTTGAGAAAAAATCCGATTAATATCTTGAGCTAAAAATATTGCTAAAGATGATTTTTACTTTGTAGAATATTGAAAAGCTGTACTTTTGTAAATAATTGATTTGGTTTATGAGCAAGCGCTATTTTATTGAACTAGCATATAATGGACGGAATTTTCATGGATGGCAGATACAGCCTAATGCAATTACTGTTCAAGAAACACTACAAGATGCTTTAAAAATATTATTAAAACAAAAAATAGATGTTATAGGTTGTGGAAGAACTGATACCGGTGTTCATGCTCGTCAGTTTTTTGCTCATATGGAATTGGATTTAGATACTATTGAGGTAAGCGTAGATCAACTAACCTATAAATTGAATCGTCTTCTAAATAACGATATTGCTATTTTTCGCATTTTTATCGTAAATGATGCTGCGCACACTCGCTTTGAAGCATTAAGTAGAACATATGAATATCGTTTGCGTATGGATAAATATCCTTTCGATCAGGAATTTACTTATCGTTCAACATATCCTAAGCTTGATTTTGAACTTATGAATAAAGCAGCTGCTTTATTGTTTAATTATACCGACTTTACAAGTTTTTCAAAAACAGGTACCGATGTTAAAACTAATAATTGCAAGATAATGCAAGCCGACTGGAAAAACGTAGATGGGGTTTGGATATTTACTATAAAAGCCGATCGTTTTTTAAGAAATATGGTGAGGGCTATTGTTGGAACACTTTTAGAAGTAGGTAGTGGAAAAATAGATTTAAACAATTTTACACAAATTATCGAAAGCAAGAATCGTAGTAATGCGGGATGGTCAGTTCCTGCTCATGGCTTAGCTTTAATTAAATTAGAGTATCCCGATTGGATTTATTCTGTATAAACCAACCAACTTGAGTTAATAATGTTAAATAGCAAACCTCCAAACAAACTTAGTCATTACCGTAGTTCCTTCAAGAGTTAATTTATCATCAGCAGTAGATAAAGACTGATTAACGATAAAGAAAAAATCAGCTCCTATTTTAGGAATCCAATTAAAACGGAAATTAAGCAAAACCTCCTCCTCTTCACTATTCCATTGTCCGAAAATACCACTGTTTAATTTGGGACTGTAAGCATAGGATATTCGACCACTTAACTCAGTTGCGGTGGCATCTTCTCCTGCAAGATGAAGATAGTTTTGCGACCAACCGCTGGCGAAATTCCAATGCTTATTTATGTTTAAAGCAATGCTTCCTCTAATAGACTCTCGTTTACCTGTATAAAAATCACCAACACTTGCACTTAATCTTCCTGAAATTTTTCTGGCACTGTATGATCTGAATTGTACTTCCAGTCTATTATCCAAATAATCACCTACAGGAATATTTATTGTATCTAAAATATCAAAACTTTCTGTAAGTCGATCAAAATTGTGTTGTACATTGAATTCAACAAACTCACCACTTTTAAACATAATGCCTAAAGGACGCCATTCGTAATTAATACTTTCCAATTCGTTGGTGGCACTATTTACATAATAAGAAATATCTATTGGCTTGAGTTCTAAGTTTCTGGCAAAACCGATAAATTTTGGACGTGGATTAAACTGTAATTCAGTACTATATCTTCTTGCATTATTTCTTCTAATATATCCAATTTCAGGATTAAAATTGGCTTGTACATCATTAATACTTAAATCAAACTCAACCCAATCGTTGGGAAAAGAAAGAGATATGTCGTAAGCAGTATTGTCTTTATTTGTTGAGTCGCTGGTGAATGTTTGTGCAATACCAGAAGTAATTATCAAGTTTTTATTTCCTAAAAAAGAGCTGGTAGCGTATTTAAAATCGGCACCATAAACAAAGTTTGAATGACCGTTTTGAATTTTAGACGTTACGATAAAACCTATGCTGCTTTGTTTCCAGATATCCTGATTTACGCGTAAAACAGAAAAATTAGTTGTTGGAACAGAGTCTATTTCCGCCGTTTGGATATTTAAGAAACCAATATTTGTTTTGTTATGCTTACCGAAAATACGAGCTCCGACAATAATTGGAACATCCTGTTCAGTATCGCTGTCATTTCCTATTCTTCGTGAATAAAATAATTGATTCCCATGTCCTAGATTCATTTCAAACTGATTACTTCCTTCTAGAAAAAACTCACGTTTTTCGCGATAGTATAAAGAAAATCGCGATAAATTTATTCTTGCCTGATCGTCTTCTACCTGTCCAAAATCAGTTTTAGCTGTTAAATTTAGTTTTAATGTTGGAGTAATATTAATATTTACATCCCCTCCATAATTATAAATAAAGTCTGTTTTATTACCATTTATTTTTTCAATACCGGCGGCAGCATAGGGCTTTATCTCTATTCTTTCTTTGGCTTTTATGTTTTCTAAACCGGATAATTTCCCCGCTTGCGATATTGTTTCAATCTCAAACTGCCTACTCCAGCCTTTCCACATTACTTGTTCTCTTTTGTGTCGAATATTTCGCTCTATGTTTAAAGCCCAAATTTGCTTTTTTTGGTTTGGAAATTTCAAAGTAGAAAATGGTATCTCAAATTCAGCAAACCAACCCTCTTCCGTTATTGTAGTAGCCACATCCCAAATGCCATTCCAGCTTTTATTAAAACCGGCACCTTCGTTAGAAATCATTACATCGGCTCTTGCGCCATTAGGATTGGTAACAAATAAATACCCATTTCTATTATCATTAAAAGGACTAAATATTAATTCGATATTATCATCTCCTCTCCAATTAAAATCACGTTTCATTTGAGTAGCCCGGATTTTATCGGGATTGCTTTCGTAAGCCCAAACGGCTACATACATTTTGTTAGTAGTGTAAATAATAGCGACTTCCGTTTTTTCGGTTGCAGCTTCACCTTCTGCCATTTCGCGCTGTGTAAAATTAGAAATACGCATAGCTTTATTCCATACTTCTTCGTTAAGTCGTCCGTCTAATTTTATTTTTGC